>CANQSP010000013.1 GCA_947626555.1 uncultured Clostridia bacterium
TTAGCTAGAGGGAGGACTTTGCATTGGTAGAAATTTATAAAAATTACATAGAAGAAATTTCAAAAAGAACAGGTTTTATAAAATCAACATTAGAAAAAGTAGAAAGATTATTAAACATTTTAGATTGGATTAACAATCATAAAACATTAAGTAGGCTATTAGCTTTAAAAGGTGGAACAGCTATAAATATAGCAATATTTAACTCACCAAGACTATCAGTTGATATTGATTTAGATTTTACTGAAAATTTGGGGAAGGAAGAACTAATAGAGGAACGAGAAAGTATCCATAATTTAATAGTTCAATATTTAAATGCTAATGGTTACACGATTAATATAGAAAAATCTAAAAATGTATATGCGTTAGATTCTATTGTGGCAGAATATAAGGATATAAGAGAAAATATTGATAACATAAAAATAGAAATAAATTATATGAATAGAGTACACATTTTAAAAACAAAAAGGTTAAAAGTAAATACAGATATATTTAAAGACAAGCAACTAACAATTCATTGCATTCATCCAATAGAAATTTATGCTACAAAGCTTTGTGCATTGTTAAATAGAACTACAGCAAGAGATTTGTTTGATGTATATATTTTAAGTAAGTATGAGTTATTTGATGACCAAGAAAAGAAATTGTTAAAACAATGTTTTATGCTAGAATATATAGGTATTAATAATTATAAGCTTGAAGATATTGATATTAAAAAAATAGAAAAATTAAAGAAACAAGATATAAAAACCAAGTTATTACCAACATTAAAAGATAGAAATCCAAGAAAAAGTGATGTAGATGAAATGAAACATGCAGTAAGTGAATATTTAAAAGACATTTTAGTGATTGATGATAGTATAAAAGAATTTTATAATAAGTTTCAAGAAGGAATTTATGAACCAGAATTATTATTTGAAGATAAAGAAATAATAGAAAGAGTAAAAGAACATCCAATGATTAAATGGAGAACAAACAAAGGAGATTACATAAAAAATAAATAAACTAGAGAAAGTGAGAAATATTAGAGTAAAATCTATATATTTCTCATTTCATTTATAGTCTAAACTTATAGTATAAAAAAATGAAATAGAGAAAACATAAATTATATAAAATAGGAACGATAAATTGAATAAATAAAATAAGTATGATAATATATAGCTAATAATAAAAAAATTAACACAAATAATAAAATAACAGTAATATAAAATATACAAAAAGCAATTGAAGGGAATGAACAAAATATGCCAAGAAATGTATTAAACATGAAAAGCAGTAAAGACAGTAATACTAGAAAAATAGCAAATGAAAAAGAAGATAAAAAATTAACTAAAATGCCATATGAAAATTCGTGTAAAATACAATATAGAATAGAACAAGCAAAAATAAAAAATATATACATAAAAATAAAAGATGGAGAAGTAGTTGTAAGGTGTTCTCCCAAAGTACAAAAAAAATACATAGAAGAAATATTAAATAAAAAATCTGAATGGATAAACAAAAAATTAAAAGAATACAACAAGGAAAAGCAAAGTGAGAACCTAGAAAAAATACAAATTTTAGGTAATGAATATAATGTAAAAATTTTATATAAAGATATAAAAAAAGTAGATGTTAGCGTTGAAGATGAAGTAGAAATATCATTCCCCCAATATTTTGAAAACAGAGAAATAAGCCAAAAACTAAAAAATAATATTAAAGATGCAATTTATAAAAAGGTTACATTTGAAGAAACAAAAATTGCAATGGAAAAGTATACGAAACTTACAGGGTTTGCTCCAAAACAATGGAGAATAAGAAAAATAAATACAGCATGGGGAAGTTGTTCTTCAAATAAAAACATAACAATTAGTTCAAATTTAGCAAAATTTGATAGGCAGACAATAGAATATGTAGTATTACACGAACTTACACATTTAAAATATATGAATCATTCAAAACAATTTTGGCAAATGGTAGAAAACTATATGCCAAATTATAAAGAAATTAGAAAGCAACTTAAATAAAAGCTAAACTATTAGGGACGGGGTTAAATAGTTTAACAAATTTCCGTTTTTATTGTATTGGTTATATTTATTGTATAAAGATAATTAAAAAAATTTTTTGTTAAACTATTTAACCCCGTCCCTAATAGTTTAGCCAAGAGGAGAGATAAAATTGAAAGTTAGAACCAAAATACTTATAATAATATTTTTTGTATTGATAATATTATTAATATTATCAATAATGCAATTCTTTACAAAAGATATACAATCTACTCCAACTGAAGAAATAAAGCAAATGTGTAATGTAACTGAAGAGAGGTATAAGGGAAGAAAAGTATTTTTAATAAGTTCAAAAGAAACTACAAACACATCAAAGTATATATTATATTTTCATGGTGGATCATACATGGCAGGGGTTTCTGAATTACATTGGAATTTCTTGCAAGATTTATCAATTGATACAAATGCTACTATTATTGTACCAGACTATCCTTTAAGTCCAAAATACAGCTATAAAGATGTGTTTAATATGGTAGGCCCATTGTATAAAGAAATTTTAGAAAAAATAGATAGTAATAACTTAATCGTGATGGGAGATTCTGCTGGAGGAGGAATAGCACTTGCTTTATGCGAAGCAGTAGCACAAGCAAATGTTGTGCAACCTAATAAAACAATCCTAATTTCTCCATGGTTAGATGTTAGATTAGAAAATCCTAAAATAGCAGAAATAGAAAAAAACGATAAACAATTAAATAGAGAAGCTTTACAGTTAGCAGGGATAGCCTATAAAGGAAATAACGAAGATTCATACTTAGTAAATCCAATAGATGGACCAATAGAAAATTTAAAGGAGATAATTATATTTACAGGAACGTACGATATATTAAATCCAGATGTGCATGTTTTAGAAGAAAGGGCACAAAAAATAAATGCAGAAAAACTAAATAAATCTCAAACAGAAGTAAAAGAAGGTATAAGCGAACAGCAAAATTTAATAAAAATAGATATAAGAGAATATACTAAAATGCCACACATTTGGTTATTAAATAGAAATGAAAATAGAAGTGAAGAGGCAGAAAAAGCATATCAAGATTTAATAATAGAAGTATTGAAATAGTATTGTTTTATGAAATTCTAATAGCAAAGAAGTAAAAGTAATAATAAACAAAAATGAATGAGAATAAATAAAAAAAGAAAGGATAAGTTAAATGCCAGAAAAAGAAAAAAATGTAAAACAAGGCAAAAAAGAAGAAAAAATAGAACAAAACCCAAAAAAAGAAAAAATAAAACAAAAGCAAAAGGAAGAAAAAATAGAACAAAACCAAAAAGAAAAAAAAGCAAAACAAAAAAAGCGTAAAGAAGAAAAAACAGAGAATTTGTATTGGCGTAGGTTAGACAATTCTGCGAAGCTATTTCCTGTTTCAACTGGAAAAAAATATAGTACAGTATTTAGAATATCTGCTATTTTAAAAGAAAAAATAGACCCTGAAATCTTGCAGGTAGCTGTAGAAAATGCCTTAAAAATATATATATCATTTAAAGTAAGAATGAAAACAGGATTGTTCTGGTACTATTTAGAACACAATCCAAAACCTCCAATAGTAGAGAAGGAGCAAAATTATCCTTGTAAATATATAGATCCATTAAGCAATAATAATTATTTATTTAAAGTAACATATTTTGAGCAAAAAATAAATATAGATATATTTCATTCTCTAACTGACGGAAATAGTGGAGCGATATTTTTTAAAGAAATAATATATCAATATTTAGAATTAGTACACAAAAATGAATTTGAAGAAGAACTAAGAACATCTAGAAAAATAGAATATAATACAGAAGATAGTTATATAAAGAATTATAATAAAAAAGCAAAGTCAAATGCCTCAAGTAAGAAAGCATATATATTAAAAGGAAAAAAGATACCATTAGGAGCAATATCTGCAGTACATGAAATAATGGATGTTGAAAAATTAAGACAAATATGTAAAAGTAAAGATGCAACTGTAACCCAGTATTTAACAGCAGTTTTGATATATTGTATATACGAAGAAAATTATAAAGAAAATAATGGCAAAAAACCAGTAAAAGTATGTATACCTGTAGATTTAAGAAAATACTTTAATTCAATTACACTTTCAAATTTCTTTTCATATTTAACAGTTGAAGCAGAACTAAAAAAAGAAAATTTAGACACATTTGAAAAGATATTAGAATTTGTAAAACAGGATTTTAAAAGAAAGTTATCTGAAGAAGAGATTATAAAAACAATGTCTGCAAATGTAAAGCTAGGCAATAATCCATTTATAAGAGGAATTCCTCTTATACTAAAGAAAATTATAGTAAGATTAGGTTATATAGAAATAAGGAAGTATACAAGCACAACATTTTCAAATGTTGGAAGAATTGGTATTATAGGAAAATATAGAAAATATATTGACAATTTTTTCTTTATGCTAGCACCAGAACCTGTAGAAAAAATAAAATGTGCAGCATGTAGTTTTGAAGATAAGCTAACATTTACTTTTACATCCATAATAGATGATAATAGGATAGAAAAAAGATTTTGTGATTTTATGAAAAAAAATGGAATAGTAGTAAAAATTGAAAGCAATGGGGTTTTAGATAACCTATAAAAAAATAAAAATAGAAAGTAATGGTGTTTAAAATGTTATATCCTAAAATGAATAATGTAAGAAACAGCAAAAGAATAATAAAAATACTAATGATTGTTTCAGCACTTCTTTCATTGATGTTATATATAATTAACAAAATAACCAGTCCGAATTCACATTGGGCGGCCTTAAGCATAGCATGTATAATATATATTTGGGTAACAGTATTATATTCAATAAATAAAAATGTAAATATAGCAGCACATGTATTACTACAAACAATTGCAATTTCAAGCCTTCTGGTTTATATAGATTATATATTAGGCTTTGAAAAATGGTCATTAAATATTGCAATACCCATAATAATAATGACAGCCAATATAATAATGCTCATACTTACAATAATAAGTAGAAAAAGATATATAAGATATGCAATATTTCAATTAGTACTTTGTCTTATAAGCCTTACGCCAGTTATATTAATTTCAGAAAGATTAGTAGAAGATAAGACCCTAGGAATAGTATCAGTTGGAATATCAGTCATAAACTTTGCATTATGTTTAATATTGTGTAAAAAAGAAATAAAAGAAGAACTAAAAAGAAAATTTCATATGTAATAGAAAAAAGGAATTTTTGCTCACTTTTGAAACTTTATATGTAAAGAAAAATGGCATTCTTGCTCACTCTTCAAACTTTGAAACAATCGAACAAGAATGTCCATTTATTTTGCAAATTTTCTTTTATACATATTTAAAGCAATTTCAGGATTATGAATTCCATTATAATCCTTTATAGGAGCAAACTCATCTTCTTCCTTAACTCTCAATAAACAAATATTATCAAAATATTCAAAAGCATCAAATATAAAATTTTCAAATTTAAAAGTATTAGGAGAATCAGGAACTTGCTTCATACCCTCGTCATTTACAAAAGTATTTTTCTTAAAGGCTCTATGATAAGGCAAATTTTTTTTAACTAAAAGTTCAATAGCAGAAATATGAAATAAATGTGCAAGTATATTTGTATCTCTATACAAATAGTTCCCATTTTCATCTGTTGCTTCAGCCATAGTTTTGGTAAAATTACGACTATCTATAATAGCAGGCTTGCCATTTTTTCTAGCAAAAACCCAATCTTTAGCACTTGCAAATTGTTTAAAAAGAGTTTTAGAACCAACTTTACAATTTTGACTAAAAGTAATTCCAATGAAAAGCGGATCTACAATCTCTAAAATAACATTATCTACGCCAGTAAAAAATACCCATTTAATATTTTTCTTCTTAATATCATAAATAATATTATTATTTTCCATGGCTTTAAAGACATCACCATTGCCATTAGAGCCTTCTTTTATTTTATATGTTTCCTCTAAAATAAGATTTCCATTAATATCTATAACAGGAAGTTCAGATTGTGTAAAAAAAGTAATATTTTGTTTAGGATAGCCAAAATAATTACATTCTTCGAAAAAAGTTTTTGTTTGCTCATCATTATATATACTAGTCATTATGTACCAATTAATAATTGTATTATATTTTTTATTAGCATCTTTTAAATAATCACACGTAATTTCAAAAAGAGACTTCTTTGGAGGAATATCTAATTTAAAAGTTCCTTTTGGACCTTTAAATCCAAGCCTTGAACCTTGACCTCCTGCCATTGTAACAACTGCATATTCTCCATTTTTTATAATGTTTTTTCCAATATCTTCATAAAAGGAAATATCTTTTTTTGACAATTTCTCTTTATCAAAATAGGGAAGAGGCTCTATCATATTCGACGGAATAACTTCATCTTCTTTTGAAGCTTCATATAAATCAAATATTTGTTTAAAATTAAGAGTACAAATTTGATTTATAAGAAATTGCTTCTCATCTGTATTAAGTTCATTATAAAATCTAAGTAAATGTTCCTGCTTATACATTCTCAGTAAATCTTCTGCTCTAGAATAATCATTCATAAAATTCAACCTCAATATTTTAAAATTAACATTAAAAACATAAAATGCTTATATATTTTATGAAAAAGTTATAAAATAGTGAATTATGTATATAAGGAAAATATAACAACATTATTCCACTAAGACATAAATTAATGGATAGCAGTTTTTAATGTTTTTATAATAATATCCTTATTAGGCATATCACATTTTTCCAAATTTTTAATCTCTTCTTCTAATGCATAAGGAAGTCTAACTAAGGTAAGTGAAAGAGAAGAAAGAGTTTTAGAGTCTAAATTGCCCTCTAAAATTATATAAGAAGAAAGTGTTGAAAATTTATTTGTTTCATCATTAATATCACTATTAGACATCTCTGTAGGAATACCAACACTCCCAGGATTAAAAATAGTTTTATTTTTAAATCTAAAAATATTAGGTGTATGCAAGTGACCATATCCAATAATATCAGGAATAGGGTCATTTGCTGTTTTTCCAATAAAATCAGTATTTAAAAACATATCTTCTGGGTTAGATATTAGTTTATTATGATATGCTGAATCAACATTAGTATACATAGGATTAAATAAGTGTTCTAAGCTAAGAGGAGAAGCATGAAATAGTCTAACAAGATATCCACTAATATAAAATTCAGCAGAAACAGGCAAGTTGTAAATAAAATTTGCCCTTTCGTCACCTATTTTATCTCTACTCCAAAATCTACCACTTTCTATGCCAGGTCTTGCAATAACTTCATCACAATTACCCTTTATAATTATTTCACATTTCTCTCTTAAAATATCAACAACTTCTGCAGGCTCAGGACATTTTACAATAATGTCTCCTAAACAGTAAATTTTCGATATTCCCTTTTCCTCTATATCTTTTAATACAGCATTTAAAGCTGTAAGATTTCCATGAATATCTGAAATTATTGCAATTCTTTCCATATTACACCTCGCTTTTTAATTCTATATTTATTAATTATTATAAAAAACGTGTTAAGCTAATTTAAAGGCTTCTTGCACCAATTATATAATAAAAAGATACAAAAAACAAGATAGAATTTTTACAATAGTGTAAGCAGTAATAAATAAAAATATACTTATTTTAGAAAAGCCATTTAAAGTGAGGACATAATAAAAATACGATAATGTAGTGTTACAATTGATGTGAAACAAAAATAATATAACACGTTGAAAAAAAAGAAATATAATGGTAAGATACAAATATGATTTAGTAATATTGAAAAAGTCAATTTTGTAAAACGAAAGGATGTAATTGTAGTGGAAGAAATGCAAAAATATTTAAAAGAAATATTATCAGAAAGTAGATATAAACATAGTTTAGGAGTAATGGAAAAAGCCGAAGAACTAGCAAAAATATATAAAGTAGATATAGAAAGTGCAAAAAAAGTAGGGTTATTACATGACATAGCAAAAGAAATGACAATAGAACAGTATAAAGAATACGCAAACAAAAATAATATAAAAATAACAGAGCAAGATGAAATGATAACAGCTATTTTGCATGCAAAAATAGGAGCACATATTTGCAAAGAAAAGTTTGGTTTTACAGAAGAGATGCAAGATGCAGTACGATACCACACAACAGGTAGAGCTGGAATGTCTATGCTAGAAAAGATAATTTATGTAGCAGATAAAGTAGAAGAAGGTAGAAAATATGACGGAGTACAAGAGTTGCGAAAGCTTGCAGAAGAAAATATAGACGAAGTAATAATGCAAATTGTAGATTTTAATTTAATGAAAGCTGTTAATAATAGAAATCCTATACATCCGCTTTCAATAGAAATGCGAAATGAATTAATAAAAAATGAAAAATCCAGTGTATAAAAATAAATTCAAAAAATTAACATCTAAAAAAACGAATATCTTCTTTTACAATACAAGAACTTAGTATAAGAAATATAAAATAAAACAAAGAAAAAGTAGCAATAGTAAAAACAATTTCATAAACAGAGGTAATTACATTAGGGCAAATAAAGTTGAAAAATATATTAAGTAAAACAACACAAGAAAATGGTTTTAGAATCCAATTCTTAAAATCAATTTTAAAATGTGTTGTTTTTATTAATTTAAGTAAACTACAAAGAGCATTTAGAATTTCACTAATATATAAAACAATAATATAGCCATTAACTCCAAATACAGGCAATAAAATCATAATAAAGCTAATACTTACAAATAAATCTAAAATATTTACAAACATAACAGATACTTGTTTATCAAGTCCTTTTAAAATACTATCAACTATATTGTCTATATACATAAAAATAATAAGAGGAGAAAGAATTTTTACATATTGAATTATTTCATTTTCATTATAAATTAAATTACTTAACTCTTCTGAAAAACACCAAAAAATTCCCAAAATTAAAAAAGAAAAAATAAAACAAATTTTAAATATTTTATTTAATATAAAATTAATTTTTTTAAAGTTATATTCCATATTCAAGTATGAAAATTCAGGAACAAGAAGCATACTAAAAGACCCCATAAAGCTACAAGGAAACATAATCAAAGGCATGACCATACCGTTAACCATTCCATACCTTGAAAGTGCATAATTACAAGATAGTCCAGACTTTTCTAATTGAATAGGAACAATCAACTGTTTTAAAGTAGAAAGTCCAGAGCGAATATAAGAAGTAAAGGCAATAGGAGCAGATACTTTTAAAATCCTTTTTGAATAATTCTCTTTATTTGAATTTAATGAATGCCCGAAAGATAAAGAAGCATTTGATTTATTAGCAAAATTTTTATATTCTCTAACATAAAAAATAAATAACAATATAAAAGAACATATTTCAGAAGCGGTACTTCCTAAAACAAGAGAAATACAAGCTGATTCTAATCCGTTAGGTAAAAAGTAATTAATAAAGAAAGTAGAAAAAACAATTTTTAAAACTTGTTCAAAAACTTGAGCAAAAGCAGATTTCTTTACTTTTCTTAATGCAGAAAAAAATCCATTAATACAAGAAGACATAGATAAAAATGGTAAGCTAAAAGCTAAAATTTTAAGTGGCACATTTGAAATTTGTGCATGTAAAAAGTTTTGAGATATATATGTAGAAAAAATATACAAAATACAACATGAAAATGTACCAAAAAGAAAACTAAAAATAAGCCCTTTGGTAACAACTTGTTTTACATTTTTAGGTGACATCGCTTCTTCAGCTACAATTTTAGTAATTGCTAAATTCATACCTGAAGATGCAATAGTAATAGTAAACATATATATAGACATTATAAGTTGATAAATACCAACGGCAGTACTTCCTATTTTATTAGAAATATAAACATTAAAAGATACGCCTATTGTCTGCATAGCAAGTGATGTTAAGGTAAGCAAAACACCATTAAAAATAAATATTCTAAGTTTTCTCAAATAATCCTCCATTCTAATTCATTTAAATATATGCACATACATATATAAAAATGTAAATTATAATTAAGTCAAATCATTGACAACAAATTATTAAATATTTTATAATAAATTGCTAGATAAGGAGTAACAATAGAACAGATGAAATTAATTGAAAAAATAAAAAAACATGATAATATAATAGTTTTATTAATAATTACAATAGTAGTATCTGCAATGACATTTTGGGTTTTAGCCTTTGCTAACGATGAATTATGGGCATTTTCAAGTATATATAAAATGGTAAATGGTTATACAATTTATAAAGATATAAATGTAATAATAACACCACTGTTTTACTATGTAGGAGAAATATTCTTTAGATTATTTGGTTCAAACTATTTAGTTTTTAGAGTTTATCAAACACTCATATTTATATTTATGTGGTTTTCAGTTTATCAATTATTTAAAGCTTTAAAAGTAAAAAAAATAAATAGTTTGCTGTATTTATTAGGAATAATGTTTGTATATAGATATGTAATGGCGGGTTCAGGATTTTACAATACATATATGGTAGCATTTTATATAATAGGCATTATTCTATTAATAAAAGAAAAATTTAAACCCAAAACAAATGCAATATTGCAAGGAATAATTATTTTTCTAATATTTATGTCGAAACAAAACATGGCAGTATATTATATAATTGCGAATATAGTATATAAAATAATTAGTAACAAAAATACAAAAGAAACAATAAAATCAATATTTATAGAATTATTAACAAGTTTCATACTATTAATTATTTTTCTATTTACTTTATATTTAAATAACAATTTATATGACTTCATAAATTATACAATTTTAGGAATTGGGGAATTTGCAGAGGAAAACACAACTAGTTCATATATATATATTGTTGCAATACAAGTAGTCTTATTGATTGCATATATGATTCTAGCAGGTATAAAAAAGATACCATTTGAAAATAATATAAGAAAAAACATAAAAATATTGTGTATATTCTCTTTGTCAATGATATTCTTTGCATATCCAATATTTAATATGTATCATATGTATATAGAAGCAATACTAACAATAGTAACAACTTTATATATTATAGATAAATTAATAATTGAGACATTATTAGAAAATAAAATAGTAGATATAATAAAAAAAGTAGTTATAGCCATTATATGCATATATTTTGTATGCATATGTGTAATAAATAATGTAAATTATATACAATGTATATATAAAAAAGAACCATACTTTGGTGCAGTATTTAAAGAAGAGACTGTAGACGAAATAAATGAAATGGTAGAATATATAAAAGAAGAAAATAGTAAAGGATATGAAGTAAAAATTTTATCTTATTATTCTAACTTATATATGAATGTATTAAATAAAAACAATGGAGTAATGGATTTAATATTTAATGGAAATATGGGAAAAGACGGAGCAGAAGGAGTAATAAAACAAATTGAAAGTTCAAAAAATACAAAATATTTAATAACTAAAGAAGAAGATAATGTATATCAAGAATCTAAGAAAATAAGAGAATATGTAAGTAATAACCTAACACAAATAGGAGAAATTAGTAGATTTTTAATATTTGAATAGAAATAATTATAAAAATTACTATAAACGTGATGAAATAACGAGATAATATAAAAGCAAATTCATTAAAACGAAAGGATGGAAATAAAAAATGAGTGATATAAAAACAGAAATAAAAACAGGGATAATAGTGCATCAAATAGATACAAATAAATTTAAAACAAATTTATTTGCAGTTTTTTTAAGTGTACCATTAAAAAGAGATACTGTAACAAAGAATGCATTAGTAACAGCAGTTTTAAGAAGAGGAACAAAAAATATGGTTTCTCAACAGCAAATTAGTGAAAAATTAGAGGAAATGTATGGAGCAAATTTTGACTGTGGCATCGAAAAAACTGGAGATAGTCATACTTTAAAGTTTTATTTAGAAGCAATAAATGATGAATTCTTGCCTGAAAAAGAAAATTTGTTGAAGGAATCTTTAGATATATTATTTGATATAATATTTAATCCGTTAATAGAAAATGGTAAATTTAAAGAGGAGTATGTTAAAGGAGAAAAGCAGAATTTAAAGCAAATAATAGAATCAAAAATAGATAATAAAAGTGCATATTCATTAGAAAGATGTATAGAAGAAATGTATAAGGATAAACCATATGGACTATATAAATATGGATATGTTGAAGATATAGATAAAATTACTTCAGAAGATTTATACAATTACTATACAAGCCTAATACAAAATTGTAAAATAGATATTTTTGTATCTGGAGCCGAACTACAAAATGTAGCAGAATTGATACAAAACAATGAATTAATAAAAGGATTAAAAGAAAGACAACCTGCAAATATAGAAAGTGATACAAAAAAAGAAAGAATAGATGAGCCAAAATATGTTGAAGAAAGCATGCAAGTGGCACAAGGAAAAATTGTAGTAGGATTAGATATTTTATCAGAGCAAGATGACGTTTATTATGTTGGAAGTGTATATAATACAATACTTGGTGGAGGCTCAAATTCAAAATTATTTCAAAATGTAAGAGAAAAGGCAAGTTTAGCATATACCTGTGGCTCAAGTTATATAAAGAGAAAGAAAAATATAATAATACGAGCAGGGATAGAAATAGAAAATTATGATAAAGCAATAGAAATAATAAAACAACAGTTAGAAGATATGAGAAATGGAAAATTTGATGAAGACGATATAGAAAAAGCAAAAAAATTATTAATATCATCAATAGATTCAATAGATGAAGAACAAGATACAGAAATAACATATTATTTAGGACAGGAATTGGCACAAACCAATGTACCTATTGACGAATATAAAAAGAAAATACAAGAAACAACTAAGGAGCAGATATTAGAACTTGCAAAAAGCATACAGATTAATACAATATATTTTTTAAGGGCATAGGGGAAAATTAATTAGTGCAATTTATTATTTTACAGAATAAAAATGATGAATTGAAAAACTAGTAAAATATTTTATAAAGAAAGGGATAATATGAAAATAATAGAAAGTTCAAAAATAAAAGAAAAAGCATATATAGAGAAGTTAGAAAGTGGACTAACAATAATAATAGTTCCTAAGCAAGGAACGAAAAAGAAATATATAATATGGGGTACACATTTCGGTTCAATAGATAATAAATTTATAGAACCAAATACAAACGAAGAAGTTGTTGTACCAGATGGAGTAGCACATTTTTTGGAACACAAAATGTTTGAACAAAAAAATGGAATAAATAGCCTAGATGCTTTAATGGCATTAGGAGTTGATGCAAATGCTTATACAACAAATAATCATACGGCATACTTATTTGAAAGTACAGATAATTTTTACGAAGCATTAGATGAATTTATGGATTATGTGCAAAACCCATATTACACTGATGAAAATGTGGAAAAAGAAAAGGGAATAATAGGGCAAGAGATTAGAATGTATGATGACGATCCAGCATGGCAATTATATATGAACGCATTAGACTGCTTATATAAAGAAAATCCAATAAAAATAGATATTGCAGGTACAGTAGAATCTATAAGTGGAATAAATAAAGAAATACTATATAAGTGTTATAATACATTTTACAATCCAGCTAACATGGTATTAGTTGTATGTGGAGATTTTGAACCAGAAAAAATCTTAAAAGAAATAAAAAGTAGGTTAATACCAAAAGAAAACCATGCAGAAATAAAAAGATTTTATCCACCAAAGGAATTAGTAATAAATAAAAAAAGTAAAGAAACTAAAATGGAAGTAAGCCAACCTATTTTTATGATAGGATTCAAAGATGTAAATGATATAAAGAGTTCTGAAGAAGTTATAAAAAAACATATAGCAATAGAAGTTTTACTTAATATGTTATGTGGTAAAAGTTCAAAATTATACAAAAAAATGTATGATGAAGGAGTTCTTCTATCACAGCCAGATTTAGACTATGAATTCACGAATCTATATGCACATGTATTAATATCTGGCCAAACAAACAATCCAGAAAAGTTTCAAAATGAATTAAATAATGCGATAAATGAATTTAAACAAAACTTTGATGAAAGCTATTTTAACAGAATTAAGAAAAAGGTATATGGCGATTATGTCTGCGAATATAATAGTGTGGCAGATATAGCTAGGATGTTTTTAGCAGACTTTTTTAAGGGACTTAATTCATTCGATTATATAGAACAATATGATGCAGTAACAACAGAATATGCAAAACAAGTATTAGAAGAAATATTTGATGAAAAAAATGAGATAATTTCTGTGGTTAGACCTAAAGATAATAATTGAAGTAGTATGTAGAAAAATGGAGAATAGCTAAAAAATATTTAAAAGTCATGTCAAATATGAATGCTGAAAAATATTATATACAAAAATAAAGTATACAGCCCCAAATAGTGTATGTCGAAATACAACGTTTTTTGCGATAAAAAAATACTAAAATTATGTAGCTGAAGAATAATGTCGAAAAATCAAAAAAAAAGTAAAAAAATGAAACACGAAAAAACATAAAAATGCCTGAAAAATGGTGTTTTATTGTTGACTAAAATGTAAAAATATGGTATCTTAAATAAAAAGAAAATGCAATTACACGAAAAAGGAGAGTGGTTATATGTTAAATGATGAAATTTGTGAATTAAGGGAAAAATTGAACCAAAGTATAATTAATGGCGAGGATTATACAGTAACATATAAGCTTAGCATAGAGCTTGATGAATTAATTGCAAAGTATTACAGAATGGAAAAAATTGCAAAGAAAAAATCTTCCAATAAGCATAAGATGGTAATAATGATATAATGAGAATAAAATAATATACCAAAAGGTATATTATTTTTTATATTTATAAATAAAAAATATGTACTAAAATGTCAAATGAGCTGGATTATTAGTTGAAAATAATGAGAAAATATAGTATAATTTATTATAGGAAATAATATGAAATAAAGAATATCATTGAATGGTATAGAAGAAAATAAAAGGAGGAAAAGATGAGAATAAAAAAATATATAAAATATTTGATAGTTACTATGCTATTATGTATAATTATATTTTCGATTTTATTACCAATCAATAAGAGCATGGCTATGGGTAGCTCTTCACAAGCAGAGCTTATAATAGATAATGCTTCGTATTTGTTGTGCTTTTTTGGACGTACAAAAGAAGAGTGTGGTAGAGTTATTAATATGCAAGTATGTCAAGCTTGGAGTGCTGGAGTAACGGTTGACTTTAATTTGGTTTATGAAGATTTATCTAAACCGCAAACTGATGAAGAAATATATAACTTTTATTATGATAGAATGTATGATGAGGTGTGGGGGGTATATGCATATAGAAATAAAGCAGGAAATTATATAGATAGTACTGATGAAAACATAGTGAGAGAAAGGGAAGGATTGACACATGATGCAATATACGCTATATGGGGTATAGTAAACGCTGCGGATAAAATTATATCTGAATATGAGAATACAATATTGCCTAATCACTTAAAAAGAAAGGCTGAAACAGATTCAATAAATTTATTAAAAGATTCTGTAAAATTAGCTGAATTTTTTGATTTAAATGTTAAAAGGCAAAGATATGACGAAGTAACGGCAATAAATGTTTTTAAGAATTATAACAATGGGGGGGTTAGTAAAGATAATTTAATATATAAAGCTAATCCTGATAATGAAGTAGATAAAACGGAATTAGAAAAGTTTTATAAATCACGTGTCCCAATTGTAATAGGAGAAGATAAAGAATATGCTGAGGTTTATGAAATTTTTGAAAGAGTTAAAGAAATTATGTATTCTGATTTTGGAAATTTAGTATTAAAAGAAGAATTTACTTCAATCGAAAGATTAGAAGTAAAACAAGGTATATGGGGAATTAGACATTGTGCAAGTTTTATTATAAAAATATGGGAAGAGGAATTAAATGGGGGAGATTATAGACCAACAGAACCTCAGTTTAATACAGGACAAGAAGATAATACTCCACATGGTCAAGAACCACCTTTGTTTGGTACGATTCGAAAATGGATTTCAGATATTGGATATTATAATATGAGTAATTTAACTCCAAATTCTTTGGATATAGGTGGACAATATTCTGACTTAGATGCTTTAAAAAGAACTTTAGATCATAAATGGAATGAATTACAAGCTCTTTCTGCGGAAGACCATGCCGCTTATTTGCGAAAAGCAGTAGATTTTAAGCAAGAAAAATTAGTTACTCTTCAGTATAATGGGTATGAACAGTTTAGTGAAAAAAAGGATTTATTAAGTAATCAGCTTGATGTAGTTATAGAAGCTTTGAACGAAATGGAAAGCAGAGGAAATGTTGTAGATAATTATACAACAATAGACGAATCAGATGATAGAATAGAAGAAGCAAGAGATTTAGCAGAAACATCAATTTCAGGAACAGTAATAATGGGAAGTCTTGAACCAGATTTAGATGGTGACAATACAGATCCGAGAGAAAATCCAGAATCTTATAGACCAGAAGGATTTTCAGAAGATGGAGAAAGATTAAAAGAAATAGGACAAATAATAATAGGTGTATTAAGAGTAGTAGGTGTTCTTGTTGCAGTAGTTACATTATTAGCATTAGGAATTAGATATATGGCAGGTGGAGCTTCAGAAAGGGCAGAGTACAAAAAATCAATGATTCCATTTTTAATAGGAGCATTTGTATTACTAATAGGAACGCAATTAATTGGAATTTTGTATGATTTAATGGTAAATGTAAATTCATAAAATTATATTCCATAAAAATGTTTAATAAACCAATAAAGAAAATATTAAGTAAAAATCTAAAATAAATGTTGAAAAATGGAAATATTTATAGTATAATTAATTAAGAATACTAAAAAAGGGGGCAGTTATATGAAAAATAAGACTTTGAAAATAATATTTTATATACTCATTGTTTTATTAATTATAATGTTGCCTAATATATCAAAAGCCAGCGGAGACTCATCAAGTGGAGCTATAGAAGGAGCAGATGCATTTTTAAACGCTCAGGTTGGTTCACCAATAAATCAAAGGGATGTGCAAAATGCTTCTGACATAATATATAATATATTATTAGGAGTAGGAATAGTAGCGGCAATGGTAATGTCAGTGGTTTTAGGCATTAAATTTATGATTGGTTCAACATCAGAAAAAGCTCAAATAAAACAAGTAGTTCCACCATTTGTAGCAGGTTGCATCATTGTATTTGGAGCATTTGCAATTTGGAAATTAGTAGTAACTCTTACACAAGAATTATAAAAAAGTTATTAATATTCTCATGAAAATAAAATGGGAAATTAAATATAAAAATATAATAAAGGGAGGAAAATATAATGAAGAAAACATTCAAAATACTTTCAATAATGCTAATTGCAATAATGTTAGTAATGTCAGTTAGTTCAATAGCAAAGGCTGGAACTCCAGAAGCGCTAATATCACAATTACAAACTTCTACAAGTATTTCTAACACATCAGGAGTAATAAGTATAGGACAAAATGTTATAGGAATAGTAAATGTTGTTGCAGTTGTTGTTGCAGTTGTTATATTATTAGTATTAGGTATCAAATACATGATGGGTAGTGCATCAGAAAAAGCTGAATACAAGAAATCAATGATACCATACATAATAGGTGCATTTATTATATTTGCAGCACCAACATTAGTAAATATTATTGTAAGTTTATCTGGAAATTTTAGATAATATATTACTTAAAGTTTACGAAAGTATTACAAAAATATTAAAAAGTGCATAAAAATGCACTTTTTTTTGTTTTTTTGTTACATTTTATAGAAATATCTGGTATAATATATATAAGTATAATTAGGTACAAAGGAGGAACATATGGGAACATATTACTTACCAAGAAATGTTAAAGGAGAAGGAAGAATATTATTTATATTTACAGCAAAAAGTTTTATATATGCAATAGTAGGCGCAGGAATAGGTTATATATTTGAGCTAATTTTTTCTATTTTTAAATTAAATCTAGTTGGATATATAATTATGGCTGTGCTTGCTTTAATTGGATTTTCAATAGGAACATTCAAAATGCCAGATATGCAAGGTCTAGAAATTACAAGGAAAACAGGAGGAGAAAAAATCGATGATGTAATAATAAGAGCAATTAAGTTTAAACAAAAGAGCAATAAAATTTATATATACAAAGGAGATGAAACAAATGACAAATAATGTAAACTCATTAGTTATAATTTTAATTTTAATATTAGGAGTTATGTTTACTCTACTTATTGCAGTAGGAATGATATACTTAATGGCTAGAATAAAGAAAAATAAGCAAAAAGAAGAGCAAATACAAGATACTAATAAAGAAGTGGGAAAAACAAAAGTAATACCAAAGGAATATTCAACAGATTCTATTTTTAACTTTTTAAACTTTGATAAAATAGAAGATAATATGATAGTTCAAAATAATGGTGAAAGATACTTAATGGTAGTTGAATGTCAGGGTATTAATTATGATTTAATGTCTTCGGCAGAAAAGGTAGCAGTTGAAGAGGGGTTTATACAATTTTTAAATACATTAACTCATCCAATACAAATATATACTCAAACTAGAACAATTAATTTAGGTAATAGTATTCAAACTTATAAAAATAAAGTAAAAGAAATAGAAATGAATTATCAAAAGCAAAGAATGAGATTTGAACAAATGCAAAATTCAGGAAATTATTCTCAAGAGCAATTAAATAAAGAATATTTTGAATTAACGAAACAAAGAAATTTATACGAATATGGAAAAGATATTATATATACAACAGAAAGGTTAAGTTTAAATAGAAATGTACTAAATAAGAAATATTATATTGTAATTCCATATTATCCAGCAGATTTAGGACCTAATAATTTTGATGCTGAAGAAATAAAAAATTTGGCATTTTCAGAATTATATACGAGAGCACAATCTATAATAAGAACCTTAAGCGTATGTGAAGTAAATGGACGTGTATTATCTTCAATTGAATTGGTAGATTTATTGTATGTTGCATACAATCGTGATGATTCAGAAGTATATGGAGTAGATACAGCATTAAAAGCAGGATTTGATGAATTATATTCAACAGCACCAGATGTACTAGATAAGAAAATGAAAGTATTAGATGAAAAAATAGAAAAGAAAGCTTTGGAAAAAGCAAATCAAAAGGTTATGGAAGTTAGATCAGAAAAGCAAAGACAAATACAACAAAAAGAAGAGACGATTGATGATTTAATAGATAATCTTGCTAAGATGATAATACAAGAAAACACATCAATAATAGGTCAAGAAGTTGCAACGAAAGCAAAGAAAAAGATTGATGAAGAAAAAGTTGATAAGGGAGGTACAAAAGATGTTCAAAAAGAAACAAAAACAAGAAAAAGAAGAACTACAAAAACAGCCTAATTCAGACTATACAAATCCAAATCAATATACATTCTTAAGAAAAAAGACTATAAAAGAACTAATATCTCCATCAGGCATTGATGCAAGCAATATAGATCACTTAGAAATAATTTCAAGTGTAAAAAGGTATGCAAGAAGTTTCTTTGTATCTGCACTTCCTAGAATGTGTACTTTCCCAGAATTATTTAGAGATATGTATATGTTTGGAGACATTAATACATCAATATACATTAATCCAATAGCAGAATCTAGGTCACAAAGTGAACTAAATAGAACTATTAATGAAATAGAAACAGAAAGAATTGTAGCAGCGGATAGAGGAAATATAAACAGAGAAAGTGATTTAGCACAAAAAAGAATAGAGGCTGAGCAATTAAGAGATGAAATAGCATCAGGGTTTAATAAATTATATGAAGCTTCAATAGTTTCAACTTTATTTGCATATAGTTTGGAGGATTTAGACAGATTTACAAAGTTATTAGCAACAGAAATGTCTAAATCACTGGTTGGAATAAAAAGTGCATGGGCAATGCAAGAGGATGCATTCAAATCTAATTTACCATTAATGGATGATAGAATAAGAAAAATACATACATTTGATCGTAGATCTATGGGAACGATTTTCCCTTTTACAACTTCAGAAGTGGGACATCCATCTGGAATTCCACTAGGATTTAATAAACAAACTGGTGTACCAATTTTATTTGATAATTTTCATTCATCACTTTCAAACTATAATATGGTTATCTTCGCTAAATCAGGTGCTGGTAAATCAGTTACAATGAAAACTTTAATTTCTAGGTCAGCCGTACTTATGGGAATACAAAGTTTAGCACTAGATGCTGAAGGTGAGTATAGTATTGTTGCAGAAAGCTTAGGTGGAATAAATGTAGTATTAAGTCCAAATTCAAAAACAGTTATAAATTTATTTGATATAGAATCTGAAATAGTAAAAGATGAAATAACAGGAAAAGATAGAGTCGTTTTAAATGTTGAAAATAAAGTTGAAGACGTAACTCAAGCTTTACTTACGATGGCAAGAGGTAGCACAAGAAGTTCAGAGGTAAATGAACTTACAAAGCAAATAATTGCTGAATCAGTTGCAGAGGAATATGCGGCAGCTAAAATAACGAGTGATCCAATGAGTTTATATGAAAGAAAACGTGATAGTGCAACAGGGGATATGCTAGGAAGAGGAAAGAAACTTATGCCAACAATAGGTTCTTGGTATAAAAGAATTCAAAGGAAAGCTCAAGAAAATACAAATGTAGACTATCAATTCCATTATAGTTACTTATTAAAAGTTATGAAACAATATATAAGAGAATATGACGGACAGATGGCTTACTTTGATGGGCAGTCTACATTTGACTTATTAGATGGAACATTATTTATAAACTTAGACATATCTCAATTAGAGGAAAGATTTGCAAGACCACTGGCACAACAAATTTTACTTTCATGGATATGGGAAAAATATGTTAAGAAAAACAGTGAGGATAGGAAAAAGGCTGCTAAGAAAAGAGTTTTAGTTGATGAGGCATGGATGTTACTTCCATACCCAGAAGCAGTAGATTTCTTAAACACAATGGCAAGACGTGCAAGGAAAAGAAATGTATCGCTTGCAATTATATCTCAAAGATTCCAAGATTTTTATGAAAAACCAGAAGTTCAAGCAGTTTTAACATCTTCAGATACAAAGTTGTTTTTAGCACAAGATAAATCAGAAATCAATTACTTAAAAGAGGTATTTAAACTAAGTGAAGGAGAGGCAGGATTTTTAGTAACATGTTTCAAAGGTGAAGGGCTACTAAAAGTTGGTTCAGAAACAGCAATTTTACAAATTCAACCAACTAATAAGGAATTCGAATTCGTGGAAACAAACTTAAATAAATTAGTACAAAAGCAAAAGCAAATAGAACAATAAAAGGGGGGTAATGTTAAATGGAGTTCTTTACAAAAAAGAAAAATTTACGAAAGATAATAATAGCATTTGTAATTTTAATATTATTCAATTTTATTGTACCAACATATAGTAGAGCAGACGTTGGAGGTGCACTTTCAGCACCAGTAGTAGCATTAGTTGCAACAATATTTGATGCATTAAATGGATTAATGGCAAATTTAATGATTAGTAGTGATAGCGAATATGGTGATGGAGGTTTTATGGGTCTAGGAAGTCTATTAACAGTATATCCAGATGCACATGAGGGAGTTCCAATAATAGATTTAAATGGTGCTAGTAGAGGACCTTGGAGAAATGTTCCAAAGCAATATATAACTAATAATCCTTATGATCCTAGTTTGCCTACAGTAATTATTTTAAATGAAGATATAAATGGAGATTATGGTGTTCCAATTTTAAGGTACACACCTGGTTTAATATTTTCAGGAAAAGTAAAATCATTAGATGTAAACTTTTTTACTACAGAAGAATTAGATCCTAATAGTGCAGAAAATAAGAAATCAGTAGTAGCACATTTAAGAGGAATTGTTTCTAGTTGGTATTTAGCATTAAGAAATATATCAATTGTAGGTTTATTATCAGTCCTAATTTACTTAGGAATTAGGCTTATTGTAACATCTAGTAATGCGGAAAAAGCAAAATATAAACAGAATATTTTGGATTGGTTAGTGGCAATGTGTTTACTATTTTTCTTACACTATATAATGTCATTTACAATGTTAATGGTTAATTCAATTACTACTATGATAGTTGGAGAAGATTATTCAGGAAATGAGATAAATGTAGTAATTCTTGACAGTCATTATGATGACGTAAGTAGTGCAAAAAATAAAATTAATACAATACCAGATGTTCCTGTAGATGGATCAGCAGAATGTAAATACGCAACATCATTAATGGGAGCTGCAAGAATTCAAGTTGAATATAATGAAGGCTCTAAGAAGTGGGGATATTTACTTTTATACATAGCATTAACTATCTATACAATAATATTTACAGTAACTTATTTAAAAAGGGTAATAAATATGGTATTCTTAACAATAATTGCACCACTTGTAGCACTTACATATCCTTTAGATAAAGCAGGAGACACGAAAGCACAAGCATTTAGTTTTTGGTTAAAAGAGTATGTATATAATGCTTTGATGCAACCATTACATTTGCTATTATATATGATATTAGTTGGTTCTGCAATGTCACTTGCTGCTTCAAATATGTTATATGCAATTGTAGCATTAGCATTCATTTTACCAGCAGAAAAATTAGTAAAGAAAATGTTCAACTTTAGAAATGATGCAACAGGTAGCCCACTTGGAGGTTTTGCAGGCGGTATGATGGCTAAGACATTATTAGATAAAGCTGGAACAGGTGGAAAAAGATCAGCCCAATCAGGCGGACAGAATGGTAGAGTCAGAACTGCAAATGTTCCAAGACAAAGAGATCCAAGTGCACCAAAAGGTGCAAGTGCATTAGCAGGAGACAATACGTTACTAGCAGGTACAGGTCAGCCATCATTATCATCAAGGTCAACAACTAATGCACAAATGCAAAATGCTCAAGCTGCTACATCAACAGGAAGGCAAGGAACTCAAGCTATGCCAGCAGGTCAAAATGCTTCAGCAAGCCAACAAGTTACAGGTAGCGAATTAAATCCAGATGCTATAGATATGGCGGAACAACTTCCAGATGCAGTGATTGTACCTAATGGCTCAGATGGACAACAAGAGCAAGGTAGTGGAGCTTTTGAAGATGCTCCACCAGTAGATCCAAATACAGCAGAATTAATAAGACAACAACATGAATTATTGGAAAATCCAGATTTAACAGATGAACAAAGAGCAGAAGCTCAAGAAGAATTAGATTATTTAGAAGGAAATACTCGAGCTGGTGCTCAACAAGATATAGAGAGACCTACAAATGCCAATGCAGATGAATTAATAAGGAAACAACGTGAATTACTAGATAATCCAGATTTATCAGATGAAGAAAGATCAAATATAGAAGATACAATCGCATATTTGCGGAGGAAATACAGAAAACGGTCAGAATGTTGCTCAAGTTAGTTCAGCTAGAGGAAATGCCCCAATTGACACTTCTACAGCAAATGCAAGAGTAATGCCAGCAAGACAAAATGCTGTGGTAAGACCAACAAGATCACAATCATTATCTTCTGCTCAAATCAGAAGAAGAGGAGGCTTCATTGGTGGTGTAGCTAATGTAGGAAAAGCAGTTTATAAAAGTGCTGGAGGAGCAAAAGGTATTGCCAGAGCAGCTGCTAGAGCAGCTATAAAAACAAGTGCTATGGCTGGAGGTACAGCTATTGCATTAGGAGCAGCTATTACATCAGATAACTTAGATAATATGTTAACATGGCCTTTGGCTGGAACTGCAGCAGGAGGTATGATAGGAAATAGAGTATCAAATGGAATAGAAAGAACAACAGGCAGAGTAGCAAATGCAGCTCATGTTATTAGTGATGCTTATGCAGAAGGTTCATCATCAAGAGAGGCAATGCTAGAAAGAAGACTTAAAAGACAACAAAAAGATTTTGAAAAGAATGAGGACAATATACAATATTTTAGAGAGAACTTTACAGATAAAACAGATAAAGAAATTAAAGAAGACATTATGAAAAGGGCTTCAGTATATGATAGAGGTGGAATAAAGAATCTTGATAGAATAAAAGATGCAATTAAGTTAGAAGATGAATTGTTAAAGCCTATACAAGACCCTGCTGAAAAAGAAAAAGCTAGACAACAAGCTCAAATGGAAGCAATGACAATGGCTAAGATAAGAGAAGATTTAGGAGAAGCAGGATTTAAATCTACAAAAAATGTTAGAGATCGTAAAGCTTCTTTAGTAAAACAATTAATGAATAATGGTATGGATGAAAAAGAGGCAATAGAAAGAGCAGATACTACATTTGAATTTATGAGCACAGCATTAAATAAATAACATTTTAATTATTACATAAAACCAAAAGGAATAGACCTTTTGGTTTTATATAAAAAGGTAGGTTCTACCTTTTTATATAAGACCAAAAGATAGAAGAAAGGGAAAAATATGTTTAATAAATTTATTAGATATTTTAATCAAAATAGAATAAAAGTCATAGGAATTATTGTTGCAATATTTTTAGCAATAATCTTTATACAAATGTTAAATAATCTTGCAAAAGAAGAAAATGAAAACCAGTTAAATCAAATAATTTCAAATAAAATTTCACAAAATGAGCACACAGATTCTGTTATAAACACAGGAGGTGTTTCAAATGAAAAGGCAAATGAAAACGAAAGGCTAATAGATAATTTTGTAAAATGTTGTAACAATAAAGAAACTAAGCAGGCTTATGATTTACTATCAGATGACTGTAAAGATGCTCTTTTTCGAACAGAAGAAGAATTTGTAAATAATTATTATAATGTAATTTTTAATCAATATAAAGTATATGAACTAGAAAATTGGATTTCTAGTGAGAAATATTCAACTTATAAAATTAAATTTACAGATGATGCATTATCAACAGGTGGGAATATAAATAGTAACCAAATTGAAGATTACTATACAGTAGTAGAACAGGGTGATATTTCTAAGCTTAATATAAATAAATATGTATATAAAGAAATTATTAATAAAATAGCAACGCAAGAAGAACTTTCAATTAGAGTAATTTCAAGAGAAAATTATATAGATTATCAAGTATATGAAATTAATTTTATTAATCACAATTCAAATGATATAAGAATATATGATTCAAATAGTAAATCTTCATGGAATGCTATAGATGATAATACTTTGAAATATTCAGCATTTGTAGAAGAAATACCAGAAGTGTATTTAACAATGAGAAGTGGACAAGAACAGACTATAAAAGTAAAATTTTCGAAAATATATAATCCAAGTAGAATTATACAAAGCTTATACTTTAGTAATATGTATTGCATGGTAGAGCCAAGAACTTTATTTAATATAAATATACCGCTTAATTAGTAGAAAAAAATTAAAAAAAGTAAAAGAATTAAAAAATATGAACTAAATGAATGTAATAAGAGAGGTGATAATTATGGATGATGAACAAATAGAACAAGGTGCCGATAATATTCAGGACAATGGAATAGAAAATAAAATTGCAAGTGGTGCTGAGCAAGTAGGAACAAAGGTTGCAGATAAAGCTGTAGATACTGCTAAAGAGGCGGGAAAAAAAGTTGCAGAAGAAGCTACTAAAGCTGCTGGTAAAGTAGCTAAAGAGGCAGGCAAAAAAGCAGCTATGGCAGCTACACATGCAGTGGTACATGGAGTAGCAGCATTAATAGCAGCAATAGGACCATATTTAATACCAATAATAGGAGCAGCTGCAATATTATTTTTAGCAATATCCGCTTTAGGTACAATAATTGAAATACCAGCACAAATAGGAGATGCATTTTCGTCAGTAGCAAGCAGTATAACAGATATGGCTACATTTGATGCAAGTACAGGAAAATATACAATATCAGACGAAAAATTAGATGAATTAATAAATAATTTAAAAAATGAGGGTATTAACTTAGAAGACTATGACTTAACAAAAAGTGATTTGAAAACATT
This sequence comes from uncultured Clostridia bacterium, assembly GCA_947626555.1. Taxonomy (GTDB): domain Bacteria; phylum Bacillota; class Clostridia; order TANB77; family CAG-508; genus UMGS1663. The sequence goes on from CANQSP010000013.1 coordinate 25,937, forward strand.
TCTTGAAGCAAGCCTAGTTGCACAAACTATAGATGGACTTTCAGTTGGAGATACTAATGGTGCAGTTAAATTATATATTACAGATCCAAATAATGAAACAGAAAGTTTAGGTGCAGTACCATTAACATATATTTCATATTCAGAGTTTGAAAGTGAATTAGCTAGTGCAAATAATTCAGGTTCACCAACAGCATCTATACAAAATTGCTATACTATAGATTCTTCTAATAATATATTAGTAGCTACAAAAACAGAAAGATCTACAAGTGAAGATGGAGAACAAGTAAGTAGTAGTGTTTCATATTCATCTAAATCAATAGCTTATGAACCTTTAGTATCACAATATAATATACCATTTATGTTGTTTATAGATATGTATATGGTTTCAAATAATAAAGATTATGTTTTAGAGTTAGCAAGGCAAGTAAAAGAAAGTCAAATAATAATAACTATTCAAAAATCTGTAACAGAAACTACTAGCACTTATACAGATGAAAGAGTTGTTGAGGTTTCAAGAGCTTTAGAAAGTACATCAGGTTTTGAAGGTTCTTCAGTATCAGGAATTTCTGATAATTTAGAGATATTAGAAAATTCAGAAAATCAAAATATTACAGTGGTAGCATCACAGAATATGAGAAAACAATTAGCATCTAATGTAAATAGTATTTCACAAAATTTTAGTATAAGACCAGTATCTCAAGTAACTAGTAGAAGTATACGACTTGCAGCTGTTGTTAGACCTCAAGACATTGATGGAGGAGGTCCGGGTACTTCAGGAGGAACAACTGGTTCAGGTACTGGAGGAAGTTCAAGCTCTTCAGGTAGTGGAACTACAGGTCCAGGAAATGGAGGAGGTTCAACTTCTTCTGGAGGAGGATCTGCAACTTCAGGTAGTGGAGGTAGTTCAAGTGAATCTACTGGAGAGTCAACAGATTCAGGTAGTGGAAGCGAAGAAAGTACAGAACCTGATACTACAGTAGTTGAGGTAACTGTTACAGAACATAGTATTAATGATAGTTTAACACCAGTTGTGACTAAAGTAGATAATTTCTTGTATACTAAAGAAATGGTATATACAAACAAAAAAGAAACAACTACTTCAACTTCAGGAGAAACACAAATAACAACAACTAAAAATACCTATTCACCAGGAATAGATAAAGAGGTAAAGGTAAAAGTACAAGAATTTGTAAATACAGCTAGGTCAACAAATTATAAAGATGGTGAAGCATATAATAGTTTAATTACAGGTGCAGATTTATTATTTGAGCTTTTAGAAAGAGACATTAACAATGAAATAATAGACCAGACTTTAAAATATATTTTTTATAGTACAACTGGTACTAGCTATGGAGTTACACACTTAAATGAAAGTTTGTTTAAATCAACAGGTGGTTTTAGTAGTTTTGATCTATCTAATGGTGCAATAGGTTATTCTAGTGTGCAAATGACAAATCAAGACTTAGAAAATTTGTATTTAATTACTGCAGCAGAAAGAGGAGATGGAAATCAAGAACAACAACAATATATTGCAAGTGTAGTTTTAAACCGTGCTTTATGCAAAGGAATCAGTGTAACAGCGGTTATAGAAGAACATAGTGGTAGCACATATCAATTTTCTCCAGCTAAAGATAATTATTATAAGAGTGATGCTAACAGGGCAAATGTCACTAGTACAACGAAAGCAGCTGTGGATTATGTTATTGAGCATGGAGATACAACAGGGGGGGCAACATATTTTTGCACTCCTAAAGCAGCTCATGATAATGATTGGTATCGAAGAAGTATAGCCGACGGAACATTGATATTCTTGTTTAATGATGAAAATTGGTGTCTTCCTCCTGATGGAAATGGAACAGTTAATGATAGAGAATATAGTAGTACTAGTAATTTTTATGCATTTCCTCCTGACCAAGAAAAATTAAATAGATATAGACAGAGTGGAAGTAGTGCAATTCTTGATGTAGCAGCTAGATTATTTAAAGTAGTTGCAACTAGTGGAAAATTTTCAGGTTATGGATCATGTAGAGTCCCTTGTAATGGACCAAATATTGATTGTAGCTCTTTTGTATCATGGGTTTTATATGAGTGCGGATATGAAGAGTTTAAAGGAGACCAACATCGTTCATATTATTTTGCAGGTCAAAGCGTAAAAAATGATCATCCTGACTGGGAAGTAATACCAATAGCAAGAGGAGAAGATATAACAGGAAAAGTTCAACCAGGAGATATAATTGCAAGATATGACCAATCTTCAGGTAAGGGGCATGTATCAATTGTTGCTTATATGCAAAATGGTAGAATGTATGCATATGATTGTGGTTCTACTGCTTGGAAGGATACACAAGGAGAGGCTTTGGATAAAACATATTTCTTAAAAGATCCTGCAACTAGTACACATATAGCACGGTAGACCAGGAAATATTATAAGAATAAAATCGAAAACATCTGGTGGTAATGCAATATTGAATCCTAATGGGCAATATTTAGTAGTAATAGATGCAGGTCATGGAGAGAGACCACAAGGAGCAACTACAGTAGATGGATATTACCAAGTAAATGGAAAAAGATATTATACTTCTGGAACTGCAGGCACATATGGTGGAAGGACATATAATGAATATGAATGTAATAAACAAGTTGCAGATAGAGTAGCTCAAATATTGGCACAAAATAGCAAAATAAGTGTTATGAGGGTAGGTTATACAGATGATACCCCAACAGTGCCAAATTCAGATAGGGTGCCAATGGCTAAAGAAGCTGGTGCAAGTTTATATGTGTCAGTACACTTTAATAGTGTTGATAATTCAAGTACAAACGGAACATGGACATTTATTACAAGAGGAGACGAAGGCTCACGTGAATTTGCAGAAATTTTATCAGAATCAATATCATCCTCTTTAGGAACTGTTAACAGAGGGGTTAGTGCTAATAGTACTTGGGCAATTATAAAGAGTTCTAGTGATACAGGATTCCCAGGAGTAATAGCAGAGGGATTATTTATGAGTAACCAAAGTGATATGGAAAAATTGGTAAATGGTGGCATTGAAAAATATGCACAAGGAATTGCAAATGGAGTTTTGAGGTATTTAGGATTATAGGATTGTTATGAAAGGTAAGGTATTATATTATGAAAAATAATATTCTAAAAGTATTGATGATAGGTATTACATTAATAATTATAATTATTCTAATAGTATTAATAGTTATATTAAATAATGATATTCAAAATTCTACAAATTATGAAGGCGGAGATGAAATTATATCATTAGATAGTAAAGTAGAAAGAGTTGATAATAATACTATATTTTACACAATACAATCATGTATAAACAAGTATTTAAGCTATTGCAATGTAGAAGAATTACCGATAGATGGTTCATATCTTGATGAAGCGATTGATGGTGATGATGTGTTAGAATATGCATATAGCCTATTGGATAAAAAATATATAGATGAAAAAAACATTACAATAGAAAATATAAAAGAACATATAGAAACGTATAATGAAGAAACTATATTTAAGGCTAGAGCAATGAATTTGCTAACTGGAAAATATATTAAAATGTATGGAGTATATGGAAATATTCTTGATTCAAATAACAAGATATTAAAAGATGCATGTTTTATTGTAAATATAGATGAATTAAATAATAGTTTTTCAATATGTCCTTTAGAAAAGTATAGTTCAGTAGATGAAATACCAATGCAAATGTCTGAAGATAGAATTGAAAGAAACGATAATAATACTTATCAATTTATTAGACCAACAACAGTAGAATTGTTACAAGATTACTTAGAATATTATAAAATACTACTAAATAATAATATTGAAAATTCGTACGAATTATTGGATAAAACATATAGAACAGTAAAATTTCCTACTATAGAAGATTATAAAAATTATATTAATATGCACAATTCTGAAATACAAATAGCTTCAATAGCAAGATATTCGCAAACAGAAAATAATGAATACACACAATATGTATGTGTTACGTCAGATGGCAAGTATTATGTAATTAATGAAAAAGGAACAATGGACTATAATATAATGTTAGATTATTATACAGTTGATGCGGAGGAATTTAAAACAAAATATAAAGAAAGTTCATTAGAAGAAAAAATTATGATGAATATAGACAAAATAACACAAGGATTAAATAATCAAGATTATAAGTATGTATACAGTAAATTGGCAGATAGTTTTAAGTCAAACTATTTTCAAACAGAAGAAAGTTTTGAGCAATATATGAGTAATAGTTTTTATAAAAACAATAATATAGAAATTAAAAATGTCGAAAATCAAAATGATAACTATATATTTACAGTGGAAATAACAAATGCAAATGATTCTTCTGCAAGCCATATAGAAAAGACAATAGTAGTTCAGTTAAAGGGTGATATGGACTTTGTATTTTCATTTAGTGTATAAAAAGGAATAAATATGATAAAATCATAAATAAAATATGAAATAATAAGGGGAAAACAATATGGAAGAAAATGATAATATTTTAAAGAAAAAAGAAGTAATAGCAAATTTGAATATTGAGTTATCCAAAAACTTACCACAAAATGAAAGAATACTACAAATTGAGTATTATGAAAATATGCAACTGCTTTCAGAGAGTATGGCTGAATATGGTTTTGAAGAAGATATTTGCACAGTAACACGAGAGAGAATAAATGATAAAGGAGAAAGCGAAGTTACATATGAGCTATATGATAGTAATAATAACAACATAGGAAAAGTTGTAAAGGGAAAAGTGCATTTTAACCGTGAATATTTAGAATCAATTAAAGAAATATGTAAAGATAATAGCTCTTTATATGATGAATTGGTAGAATTAGATGGAAAAATAGATTATAAAGAATTGTTAGAAAAGAATAAAGATAAAAGTTTAGTTATGACAGAAAAAGAAATTGACGAATACATAAGAGATGAAAGGACTAAGGAACAACAAAGAGAAGAAAATAGTGAAAATAGAGAAATAAACGAAGAAGAGCAAGAAAAGCAAAAAGAAGAAAATCAGGAAGAAAAGGAACAGCTAGAAAAGGAGCAAGAACCAGAAGGTAAAGGAAATAAGAGTTCATTAACTGAAAGAATTGCAGAAGAAAAAGGAATCCCATCACATAGTGTAGTATTTGTAAAAGAAAACAGTAGCTTATATAAAGACCATCCTGAATTAGAAAGAAATATGTATTTTTATAGGGATAAAGATGGAGTAGTAAAAGCAGAATACATAGATAAGAATGGAAAGCCTCAACCATCTAAATATATAAATGATAGTAAAACACTTTCTAGACAAGTCGTGAGTATAGGAAAAGATGGTAGTGAAGTTGAAAGAGAAGTACCTTATCAGTTTATGACATCTTCAATAGGGCAAAAGGGAGCAATAAAAGAAGTTGGTTTTTCTGTTAATATAAATATGGGATACTTAGAAATAGAAGAAGCAAGACTTGGTACAAATGGAAAATGGACAAGTCATGAAGTAGAAATGCAAGGAAGGGACTATAATTCGAGTGAAGTAAGAGAGCAGACAGAATTAATACATGGTTCTAAAAATCCAAATAGAATATCAAATGCTTATGAAAGAGTTGAAGATACAGGTTTTGAGGAAAATGGAATTCAACTAGATGAATTAAGTCTTAGAAGAAATGTAGAAAAATTTATAGATGAAGGATATCAAAGACCAGAAGCAATTGATATAGTTAATTATATGATTGGAGAAGAAGCTTTAACAGAAGAGCAAGCTAAAGAAAGAGTAAATGATGAAATTAAGCAAAGAGGGCAAGAAGATAGACAAAATGAAAGTCAACAACAAGAAAGTTCTAGAGAAGATGATGAAGAAGAGCAAAGAACAATGGGCGGAGATGCATGGGACAGATTAATGAACAGAAGATAAAGCTAAAAAAATCTAATAATACCTTAATAATTTATAACATGATATAAAACATAATGATATAGTAATAATTAAATCTAATATAAACAGAATGTAATAAAAATCACTTTTTATAATAAAATGTAAAAGGTGATTTTTTATGTGTAAAAAAATAGTAGTAATACTACTTATTACTTTTTGTATTTTAAGTAGCATAAGCAAAATATATGCAGATGATGTAGATGAAGAATTTGAAGAGGTTGGTCTAGAAGAACTTATTGCAGAAACATCATCTAATAATATAAATACAGTAAATGAACCAAAGCTTAATTCTAGGTCAGCGGTAATATACGATAGAACTACTAAAAAGGTAATATGGGGAAAGAATGAAAATGAAAAAAGACCAATGGCATCTACTACTAAAATAATGACAGCTATTGTAGTTTTAGAAAATACAAGTTTATCTAATGTAGTTACAATATCAAAAAAAGCAGCCAATACAGGAGGGTCAAGACTTAAGATAAATGAAGGTGATAAAATCACAGTAAATGATTTGTTATATGGGTTATTATTAAGATCTCGGAAATGATACTGCTGTTGCTTTAGCAGAGTACATTGGAGGGAGTGTAGATGGGTTTGCAAAGATGATGAATGAAAAAGCAAAAAGTTTACATTTAGAAAATACTAATTTTGTAACTCCACATCGGATTAGACGATCCATCTCATTACACAACAGCATATGAACTTGCAAAGCTAACTGATTATGCACTTTTAAATGAAAAATTCCGCCAAATAGTGAATACAAAAAACATAAATATAAGTGTAAATGGAATAACAAGAAATATATCGAATACAAATGAATTATTAGGTGAATTAAATGGAGTTAATGGGGTAAAAACAGGCTTCACTGGAGAAGCGGGTAGGTGCTTAGTAACTTCATGTACGAGAAATGGCAATCAAATAATTACAGTAGTATTAGGTGCAGATACCAAAAAGCAAAGGACCTCCGATAGTGTAAAATTAATAGAATATGCATTTAAAAATTATGAAAGAGTAAATATTGAAGAAATTGTAAAAAAAGAATTCGAAAGTTGGAAACAAATTAATAGTAAACGCATATATATTAATAAAGCTAAAATAAATGAAAACTACAATTGTAATAATGGAATAGAATTAGAATTAACTGAAATTCAAAATAAAATAATTCCTTTGAAACTTGGAGAAAAAGAAAAAATAAGAGTTCAGATAAATGCAATTTATGAATATGAGGCACCAGTGCAAAAAAATGCAAGAATAGGTACTCTAATTGTAAAATGTGGAGAAGAAATAATAGAAAATATAGAAATAGTAAATAAGTATGATATAAAAAAGAATGATATAATAAGTTATATGCTGGAATTCATTAAACTATTAGGGACGGGGTTAAATAGTTTAGCACAAATTTAATTTTTTAGTTAAACTAATAGGGACGGAGTTAAATAGTTTAACCCCCATTTTTATTTTAATTGAAAAACATAATTATTAGTGTTTGATAATATAACATTACTTGGTTAAACTATTTAACTCCGTCCCTATTAGTTTAACGGTTATTTTATAAGTTACTGCTGTGCTAAACTATTTAACCCCGTCCCTAATAGTTTAATTAAAATGAGTAATATGTCTTGACTTTTTAGTTGAATTTTGTTATTATATTAATGCGTTCATAAATAAGTATTAATGCGGAAATAGCTCAGTTGATAGAGCGCCGCCTTGCCAAGGCGGAGGTCGCGGGTTTGAGCCCCGTTTTCCGCTCCATATTTTTCTGTTATAATATTTTATTCATATGAAATATATAATAAATGGCGCTATAGCCAAGTGGTAAGGCACGAGTCTGCAAAACTCTGATCCCCGGTTCAAATCCGGGTGGCGCCTCCAAACGACAAAAAATAACAAATTTCTAACATTAAGTTAAAATTTTGTCATTTTTTTGGTTCAATGTCAATAGTTGGGGTGAAATACCTGAAAAGTATTTCTATCTCAGCTTTTTTTATGGTTCAATGTCAATAGTTGGGGTGAAACATCTGTAAAGTTGTTTTGCACCAGCTTTTATTGGGTTGAATAAGTCTCA
>CANQSP010000014.1 GCA_947626555.1 uncultured Clostridia bacterium
CCGCCGTATGCCGAACGGCACGTACGGTGGTGTGAGAGGGAATAAATAAAATAATTATTTATTCTCTACTCGATTATATTAAAAAGTATGGCTTTAGTTTCACAATACCATACTTTTTATTTTAATATATTATTCAATCGTATTTTTTCATTGCTCATTTAATCATATTTTTCTATTGCCTTAATTATATTTCTTTTAATTGCACCCAAAGTGCACGTAATTAATGTAACCTCCCTTTCTCCTTCTGTATCTTGGCTTAAACATTCAGTATCATTAGGTAATACCTTATAATTTTTATATACTGTATAAACTTTTTCTCTAGAATATTTATCTGTAAGTATTATTTCATCGCCAATTTCTAATTCCTTTATTCTCCCAAAAGTTTGTGTATAGTTATGTCCTGACACGCACAAATTACCTATTTCATTTACATCTGGGCCATATGTTCTTGCAACTGCTACTTTTAATGCACTTTCAGTTGTAGTTTCTAAAATGTATTTTTCTATTCCTAATTTAGGAATTTTTATTTTTCCAATAACATTAAAGCCTTTATATTGACGTGGTATATCTACATACTCTGGTAAATTTATATTTACTGTTTCTATAACATTATTTTTTATAACGTTTTCATTAGTAGTATTTTGTATTTCTATTCTCTTTACAGTTTCATATGTTTTTGTATTGATATCATCTACTTGCTCCCTACAAAGCATATACGTAATTAATATAAATATAAAGGAAGCAATTATCATTACAAATAATTTTACATTGAAATGTATTACTTTCACTTTACATCACTTACTATTATCCCATTCTCTTCTTATTTAAAATATACACACAATATATTATTACAACCCCAATTGCAAAATAAATACCATAATCTACTACACTTGCTCCTGTTTTAGGTAATTGCTGCACATTTTGTACTGTATTCGTCGTTGCATTAGCTACTGTATTCTGTATTATATTTGTTACTGGAGACTCATCAAGAACCGTTATAGATACCGTTTTAGTAACTAATACTGCACTATCTTGTTCCAAGTCAATTAAATCTATTTTTATGGTATAATCTCCTGCCTTTGGAAATGTTGCTCTTACAGGCGTTGTATTTTGAAATGTACCTTGTATTGCAAAACCTTGTTCTGGTCCCCAATATCCTACTTCTGCAATATCTATTTCATGTTGTTCAGAATCCGTTGCCATTAATGTTGGAGTTGCAGGTCCTGTTATTGTAACTTTTATTCTTACTTTAGAATGTAACGTTGCATCAGTTCCTGCTAATACTATCTTAGCATCCTTAGCTTCATTCTTTACAACATTTCCATCATATGAAACTTCTATTGCAAGCTGAGATTCTGCATATACATATGTGGTTATCATTAGTAATATTAGCATTATACAAACAATCAACTTTGATTTTTTCATTATTTTCCCCTTTCTAATTTGTATTTGTATAATACTATTAGCTTGCATTTCATAATATTACTTTTTGTTATTAAAAATACTTTACTAATCTTATATTTTAGCTAATTTCAAATTTTCTACAATATTACCTAATAACTTAGATGCAACATTTTTAAAGTTTGTCTCTGTATCTGTTAAATATATTTGATAATTTGGATTTAATTCTTTATTATCTAGATTCTTTGAAAGTAAATCCTTTCTTAATGCTTTACTTAAAATTTCACCAGTATCAATAATTTCTACATTATTTTTCAATTCGTTTTCAATAACATTTTTAAATAATGGATAATGCGTACACCCTAAAATTAAAGCCTCTAAATCTTTAATTTCCTTTAACTCTTTTAAATACTCTCTTATTGTTAAAACTGCTATTTCATTATCTATCCAACCTTCTTCTGCCATTGGAGCTAAAAGTGCACATGCTTTATTGGTTACATTTGCATTTGGAATTTGCTTTAATATACTATTTTTCCATGCATCACTCCTTATGGTTCCAACAGTAGCCATCACCCCTATATTTTTAAATTTCTTTTGTTTTACATATTCTACGGTTGAATTTATTATTCCAATAATAGGAATATCATATAATTTTTTCACTTCATCTAATGCTTGGCTAGTGGCTGTTCCACAAGCTATTACTATTTCTTTAACATTTTTACTTATTAAAAATTCTATACCTTTTTTTGTAAGCTCTACTATGCTTTCTTTTGATTTACTTCCATATGGAAAACTTCTAGTATCCCCTAAATAAATTATATTTTCATTTGGATTATTTTTTAATATTTCTTTAAATACTACTATTCCTCCAACTCCTGAATCAAAGATTCCTATTGCTCTTTTATCCATATAAAATTCCATCCCTTCTCTTCAATGGCAATGAAAGATTATTCTTTCAAACAAATTACATCTTTATATTTAGGTTTTTAATTGGATTTACCTATAAACCAAATCTTTACAACATTATAATTTACATTTTATTATAATTTTTGACTTTTTTCCTCCTTATTTTACACCATTTTTTATAATTTTCATAGTATATATTATAAGTTATATGCTTTACATTTAAGTATATACTAAAATATATTTTAAAGAAAGAGGTTTTATTAATATGGAATATGATAAAAATGTATGCCCAGTTGTAGAAGTAGATGGTGTAATTGCTTCTGGAAAGCAATTTGACCTTGATATACGTTTACCAGAAGACAATAGGAACGTAATATACGGTGTTATAAAAGATTGTTATGGCGATCCTGTATGTGATGCAGTAGTTAAATTAATAGAAATAGTTTATGATTGTGGTAAAGAAGAAAGAAGACCTGTATCTCATACTTTCACTGATAAAGACGGCGATTTCGTATTTGGTCCTTTATGTGCAAACAAAGTTTATGCAATAGAAGTTTGGGTAGATAATGTAAAACATTGCAAAATATGTACTTCTTGTAAACATGAAGGCAAATGCTTAAAAGGTGTAAAAATGGAGTGCAAACACGAACTAGATTGTAAACATGATGATTGCAAATATGATGATAATAAATACGAAATGGATTACAACAAAGATTGCAAACCTTGCAAAAAAGAAGATTATAGATGCGAATCTTCAGAAAATACAGAAGCCTAATTTTATTAATAATATAATTTTTAGAGTTTATAAAATAACGCAAGCATAGGAAAACTTTTGTAAATTTTAAGATTCATTTCAGAAATTTTATATACTAGTCTATATATTAAATTGAAGACGGATTTTGAAAGAACTTTCTATTTACTTTCTTAAAATCCGTCTTTTCTAATTTTTATATGATATTTTTTTACATTATTCCCATTTTCTTAGCAAATTGTCTTCCCATTTTTACCATTTGTTTTTTGCTTTTTCCTTTCATTTCATTATACATCATCATAGCTCCTGCAGAAACAATTCCACCAAATACCATACCTTTAACAAATTTCATATCCATAGTTTCCTCCTTTTCTAAATTTTCTATTTATTATGTCTTTTTAAGTTTTATTTTATACTCTTTATACAAACTATATATTTCCCTTATTGCTATAATTAGGATAAAAATTGCGAAAAATTTTCTTAAACTTTCAGTTTCCATTTTATCTGCAATTATAGCACCTATTACTGCACCTATAATTCCAAAAAGTGATATAACCTTTGCGACTTTTAAATCTATATTTTTTTGTTTTAAATTGATTATTATCGCTGCTATAGAAGTAGGAATAAAAAAAATTAAATTTGTAGCTTGAGCCACATGTTGATTAAGATTCATAAAAATAGAAAGAAGAAGTATCAGTATTGTTCCTCCTCCCATTCCCATTCCACTTATTGTACCAGCTATTAATCCAAATAATATTTCAAGCACTAAGAAACATCTCCTTTATTAAAATTCTTTTTTTATATTTCATATCAAAATTGAAAATTAAAATTATGTGAATTTTTGTTTTTTAAAACAGCATTTTAAAAGAAACATATATTAAAAAAATTACAAACAAAATTCTTATATACCTTGTTGGTAATTTTTTCAAAAGCTTTGCACCTATTATTCCTCCTATTATGCCTCCAATAGCACTTTTTATTCCTATATTCCAATTTATATAATTACCACTATAATAAAATATTCCACTAGCTATAACCATTGGTAAAATACAAAATGTAGATGTTCCTCTTGCTTTTTTATCATCCATTTTTAACAAATAAGTAAATGCAGGAACTAATATTAGACCTCCTCCTGAAGCAAAAAAGCCACTAATAAATCCTGCAACTAACCCTATTAAGATATTTTTTCTTTTCTTTACCATTATAGATTTTCCTTTTTATATTCTCTATAATAGTATTTATTATTTTTTATTTCTTATTCACTAAACTATTAGGGACGGGGTTAAATAGTTTAGTGAAAATAAAATGCAACTATAAATGCAAAACATTAATATATTATTTATTTAGGAACTCCCAACTGCATAATAGCTTGTAGAAAATTTTATTTTAAGTAAAACAAGTTTTATAAAATAAAATTTTTACAAGCTATAATTTGTTGGTCCCCACAAAATGTTCCTAAATAAATAATATATTAATGTTTTGCAATAAGATATTAATTTCACTAAACTATTTAACCCCGTCCCTAATAGTTTAGTATGCATTGGACTAAATAGTCTATATCTTCTTTAGTATTTTCATCACCTATAGTAATTCTTAGTGAACCTTGAGAATACTCAGAAGGCAAACCTATCGCAATAAGCACATGAGATGGATCTAATGAACCAGAAGTACAAGCACTACCGCTAGATGCACATATTCCCTTTTCATCTAATTTTAATAACAATAATTGTCCATCCACACCTTTAAATGATATATTTGCATTTCCTGGTAGTCTTTTAGTTCTATGTCCATTTAGTTTTGCATCTGGTATTTTTTTTTCTATTTGTGATATATAGTAATCTCTCAAATTTGTTAATTTTTTATTATATTCATCTAAATTTTCGTATGCAAGTTCTATTGCTTTTCCAAGTCCGACAATTCCTGCAACATTTTCTGTTCCAGCTCTTTTGCTTTTTTCTTGATGTCCTCCATCTTGTATTCTTTCAAATTCTATTCCTTTTCTTACATAAAGTGCACCTACTCCTTTTGGACCATAAAATTTATGTGCCGACATAGAAAGTAAATCTATATTTAAGTAATCTACATCTATATTTACATTTCCTATTGCTTGAACTGCATCTGTGTGAAAGAAAATTTGATGTCTTTTAGCAATTTCTCCTATTTCTTTTATGGGTTGTATCGTTCCAATTTCATTATTTGCAAACATTATGCTTATTAGAATTGTATTTTCTTTTATTGAATCTTCTAATTCCTGCAAACTTATTAAGCCATCTTTATCAACATTTAAATATGTTATTTCAAAGCCCTGTTTTTCTAATGTTGCACAACTTTGCATTATGGCAGGATGTTCTATTTTAGTCGTTATAATATGATTGCCCTTTTTTTTATTAGCATATGCTACTCCCTTTAAAGCTAAATTGTCACTCTCACTTCCACACGATGTAAAATATACTTCTTTAGGTTCACAATTAATTGCTTTTGCCACTTGATGTCTAACTTTATCTATTGCCCTTTTGGATTTTCTTCCTATACTATATAAAGATGACGCATTTCCATATTCAATATTAAAATATGGAAGCATTTCTTTTAGTACTTCCTCTTTTACAGCAGTAGTAGCAGCATGGTCAAAATATCTAATTTTCATATTGAACATCATTCCCTTCTTTTAATGCGTACACTTAAAATTTTTTTTAATATCTTTCAATTTTTTCTTATATTATTATATTTATGTTTTAATTTATTATTCTTTACAATTATGCAAATATTACTTAAATTTACTAAATACCTGTTTTTAATAATATTTATCTTCGCTTATTAGCATTAACTCAATTGTGATTTATTTACAAAAAAATTGTTAATCAATAGATTAACAATTTCTCTTTATATTTATTTACATTTTATATTTTCTACTAATTTGATGCCCATCTTAAAACTTTTATATTTTTATATGTATTTAAAACTTCTGCATATTTAGTATACTCATCTTCCCATATCATTGGTGGAATTTTATCAAAAGCATCAAATACTTTTTCTGCTTCCGTTAAGAATATTACTTGTTCCTGAATACTCATTTTTTCATATTTTTTTGAAAACTCATATAATTGATCTAATAGCTGGTTTGCTTCAATAAAAGTCCAAAAGTCTTTTACTTTTATACCTGATATTTTAAGTTGCATTATTGGTAATACAACTAGAGTAACTATTACAAATATTAAAATATATATTAAAATCATCATTAGTTCCATTTTCTCCACCTTCTCTTTAGAATATATATATATTGTAACACATTTGTAATAATTTTGCAACATTTTTGTAATTTTAACATTTTTTATTACTTATTTAATTTTTACTCTTTATATGTTATACTTTAATCTATTAATAATATAATTATATAAAGGATGGTTTTAATGGAAGATAGATTTAAATCTACTAAAAAAGCTGGAATATTTGGCATTTTAGGAAATATATTTTTGTTAATTATAAAAGGAACTATTGGCTTTATTTCTGGCAGTCAAGCTATGATTGCAGATAGTGCAAACAGTGCAAGCGACATTTTTGCTTCTGTAATGACTACTATTGGTAATAAAATTGCAAGTGAACCTAAAGATGATAATCACAATTTTGGACATGGAAAAGCTGAATACATATTTTCACTTTTTATTAGTTTGTCTATGATTATTTTGTCATTTAAACTTTTATATGATGCTGTATTGTCTTTACTAAATAAAAACGAGTTGCAATTTTCATGGATTTTGGTGTTTATTTGCATTATTACTATAATAACTAAATTTGCACTTTTTATATATACATATAAACTTTCTAAAAAATTTAATAATATATTGCTAGAAGCAAATATGAAAGACCATAGAAATGACTGCATTGTTACAACTTTTACTTTAATTTCAATTTTAGTTACCCTTGTAAATATATATTGGCTTGATGGAGTTGTTGGAATTGGAATTTCTATTTGGATTGCATATACTGGAATTAAAATTTTTATTGAAAGTTATAATACTTTAATGGATAAATCTGTAGATGATGAAACTTTAAATACAATTTCAAATTTAGCTAAAAATTATCCTGAAATTCAACAAATTGATAATGTTTCTTCTTCTCCTGTAGGCTATAAATATATTATAGTTTTAACTATTTTTGTTGATGGCAATATGTCTACATTTGAAAGCCATTCTTTAGCAGATAAATTAGAAAAGGACATTAATTCTTTGGATAATGTTTATAGAACTATAATTCATGTAAATCCTATTTAAATAATAACAATCGGAAATTAAATATAATATGGCATATGGCTACTGAACTGCAAAGTTTAGCAGTCCTATTTTTTTATTAGAAATTCCCCCAAGACAAATGTCTTGGGGGAATCAATTCGAGATAGAAACTATTAAGTTAGATTAATTCCACTTATTCGGCAGTTCCTTAGTTGGTCTTCTGAGAATCCTTATCTTCTTTCTTGCCCATGAATGTATCGAGCATCAGATAACTCATCAGCGGATTATTAGAACCACCCGTATTGCCACTCATCATAGAAGACATGAGCAGCAACTTCATCGTATCATCATCTTTGCCGAATTTGTCTTTGAGAAGCAGAAACGGAAGAAACTGATTGATCTGACCGCCATCTTCTGTCGAAGTCATCATAGAAGACATAATCAACAGCTTCGTTGTATCATCATCACCACCGAGTTTGTCTTTAAAAAGCATCAACGGAAGAAGCTGATTCATCTGACCGCCATCCTCGCCTGTCTGGCCACACATTGCCGACATAATAGCCAGCTTTTCCACATCGAAATCATCACCCATATTGAGCGAATCGCTGAGAGCGATAACCTTCGAATAACAGCTAAAACCCAGGACATTCTTGATGGGAACGACACTCTTCATCTCTCCAGTTCTCGCAGAAAGAGTCTGAGTCGGCGTCTGGGGAGTCGCAACCTTTGTTACGAAATAGTACTCCCCTTCGTCCTTAATAAGGTCGCCTACACTGAGCTTGGTAGTGGGCAAAATGAAGATAGGCAGGTTGCCGAGCTGCATATCGCCGACATCAGTGATTTCCTTCTTCTTTTTGTCATAAATCCGCCAGCTGTCGCCATTCTTGACAGCAACACCCATAAGGGTACTTGCAATGTTCTCGTCCTTATTAGGTCCGAATTCCATGTTCACGTTGAAAATGTTGCTTGCCATAGTAGTATCCTCCTTATTTTCTTTTTCCTGTGGTTGTTGAGAAACTTGTACTTTGCTATCAAAAGCATCTTCGCGCTCTTTTAAAGCTCTTTCTCTGCTGTCAATAGCTTGTTCGCGCTCTTGCAGTTCTTTTTCCTTGCGTTCAAAGATTCCTGCTTTTGCAAATTGATTGTAGTCCGATTGCTCAAATTCGAATCCAAATGTGATAGACATGTGACGATTATCACCTTCATCACCTAACTTAACGCAAAGACATTCGTATTTGTAGTTGCACTCTAAGCATTCATAACTTCCTACATCACTGTCTGCGGTAAAAGGTACCTCAAACATAACAGTGGGTTCGTCAATGCCTTCAATTATAGAAGAAATTTTAATTTTCCCCTTAATTGATTGATTTGCCCTTCTGCACATGGCGGCAGTGGAATAGTAACAATAGCCATTATGGAAATAAATTCTATAATTACCCTTGTTACAGTAATTTGGTACGTTAGAACATTCTAGTTTAGCCGAACATTCATATGAATCATAATATTCTAACTCATACGGTCTATTCCACTTGTGCCATTTCCCGCAATAGGGACACAGGAAGCGTGTTGGGGTAAAACTTAAAAGCTTTTGATTCACGACATTACCTCCTGCCTGTGATAGTACTGTAAATAGTTTCTTATCTCCTTTCTATAGAGTGTATTTGTGCATATACACTTTAGGCTATCAAAGCCAATCTGCCTTTGATATATAGCACATCAAATACCGGGTTTTATTGTACCATAAATTTACATAAAAATCAAGTGTTTTAATATTAAAAAGCTAACTTTAAAACGGGTAGATAAAATTGATTATATTTTTATCTACCCGTTCATTTTCAATAGTACAATTATTTCTTTTTCTTGTTAGATGTTCTGTAAATGACTCCATTTCCTAAATTGACTGTTGTTGTTCCTCTCGAATTAATTGTAGCTTTACCTACTTTTTGACTTACTGAAACGCCACTTTTACTGATATTCAAGAAAGTGTCATCTCCAATTTTAATCCGTTTGCGATAACTAATTCCCATATAGATATCCCCTTTCAAAATAAATGTACCTTCTCTCTTTTAGCACAAGAAAGTTTTAAAATATAAAATATAGTATATTATAGCATATTTTACATAAGATTGTAAACAAGTTTATTTTATAATTTTAACCTACAATTATTTGCTTATTTTCATCTAGCTTAATATTTATCTCTTTATTCTTTTTAATTTTATTTTCCAAAATAGCCTCTGCTATTTTATCTTCTACACTTGCTTGAATTGCTCTTCTTAAAGGACGTGCACCATAATTTGCATCAAAACCAGTTTCCAAAATTTTATCTTTAACTGCTTCATCTACTTTCATTCTATAACCTTGCTCTTCTAACCTTTTTCCTACTTCTTTTAACATAATATCTATAATTTGTCTTATCTCATCATTTTGTAACTTA
This sequence comes from uncultured Clostridia bacterium, assembly GCA_947626555.1. Classification (GTDB taxonomy): domain Bacteria; phylum Bacillota; class Clostridia; order TANB77; family CAG-508; genus UMGS1663. The sequence continues at coordinate 9,719 of CANQSP010000014.1, forward strand.
TGGAATACTATTATTTCATCTATACGATTTATAAATTCTGGCTTAAATTGTTTTTTCAATTCTGCTAAAACATCTTTTTTAGTATCTTCATATTCCTTCTTAGCATTTTCTTCTCCATTATTTACACTAAATCCTAAAGCCTTTTTATCTGTAATTAATCTTGCTCCAACATTTGATGTCATTATAATTACTGTATTTTTAAAGTTGACTGTTCTACCATTACTATCTGTTAAACGTCCATCATCTAATATTTGAAGTAGCATATTCATTACATCTGGATGAGCCTTTTCAATTTCATCAAATAGAATTACAGAATATGGTTGTCTTCTTATTTTCTCTGTTAATTGACCTCCCTCATCATAGCCTACATACCCAGGAGGTGAACCAATTAATTTAGATATTGAGTGTCCTTCCATATATTCTGACATATCTATTCTTATCATGGCTGATTCATTTCCGAATAATGCTTCTGCTAAAGCCTTTGAAAGCTCTGTTTTTCCAACACCTGTTGGTCCTAAAAATAAGAATGAACCTATTGGTCTATTTGGATCTTTTAGACCTACTCTACCACGGCGAATTGCTTTTGCAACCGCTTCTACCGCTTCATTTTGACCTATAACTCTTTCATGTAAATTTTTCTCTAAATTTATTAATTTTTCGTTCTCATCTTGAGTTATTTTCTTAACTGGTATTCTTGTCCAACTTGCAATTACATCTGCAATGTCTTCTTCTGTAAGAGTAATTAATTCTTTACTATTTTTATTTTTCCATTTTTCTTTCTCCTTCTCTAGCTTTTCTTCCTGTTCATGTTGCTTATCTCTTAATGTTGCTGCTTTTTCGAAATCTTGTGTACGTATTGCATCTTCTTTTTCCTGTGATATTTTTACTATTTCTTCTTCTAATTTCTTTAAGTTATCTGGCTGTGTATATGCTTTCATTCTTACCTTTGAAGCTGCCTCATCAATTAAATCTATTGCCTTATCTGGCAAAAATCTATCATTTATATATCTAACAGAAAGTTCTACGGCTGACTTTATTGCTTCTTTTGTAATTTTTACATTATGATGTGCTTCATATTTATCAATAATTCCTTCCAATATTTTTACAGTATCTTCACTTGAAGGCTCTGTAACTGTAACTGGACTAAATCTTCTTTCCAATGCGCTATCTTTTTCAATATATTTCCTATATTCATTTAATGTTGTTGCACCAATTACCTGAACATCACCTCTTGCAAGAAGTGGCTTTAAAATATTTGCTGCATCTACTGCACCTTCTGCTGAACCTGCTCCTACTATTGTATGAATTTCGTCAATAAATAATATAACATCTCCTGCCTTTTTTACTTCATTTAAGCATTTCTTTATTCTTTCTTCAAAATCTCCTCTGTATTTAGCACCTGCTACCATGCTTGAAATATCAATACTTACTATTCTTTTATTTTTTAATACCTCTGGTACATCTTCTTGTACTATTTTTTGTGCTAATCCTTCAACTATAGCTGTTTTTCCAACACCTGGTTCACCTATTAAACAAGGATTATTTTTCATTCTTCTTGATAATATTTGAATTACTCTTTCAATTTCATTTTTTCTACCTATTACAGGGTCTATCTTTCCTTCTCTAGCTTGTTTACTTAAATCTGTACTAAATTGATTTAAAGTTTGAGTTTGATTATAGCTTCCTTTACCACTTGAAGAATTCTGATTTTTGTCTATATTAGATAGAGTTTCTTCATCATTTATTACCTTCACAATTTCATTGTAAAGTTTTTGTGGGTCTACATTTAAATTAAGCATTATTCTAACTGCTACACTGTCTCCTTCTCTCATTATTCCTATTAATAGATGTTCCGTTCCTATGTAGTCTGAACCTAATTTCTTAGCTTCTCTAAATGCATTTTCTATAATTCTTTTTGTTCTAGGTGTAAAACCTACGGTTTCAGTTTCACCTCTATTTTCTTCATTTCTGCCTATTAAAGCTTCTATTTCGCCTAATATTGCTTCCGGAGTTACATTTTGACTTTCTAATACTTTGCTTGCAACTCCAACACCTTCTTTAGAAAGTCCATATAAAATATGCTCTGTTCCTATATAATTGTGCCCTAGTTCTATTGCAATATCATTTGCTAATTGAATTGCTTTTTCAGCTCTCTTTGTAAATTTATACATCAATTTAATTTACTCCTTTCTAATTATTTTCTATTTTTTAATGATAAAATAATATTATTGCTTTTTTATGTTAATTATGTTATAATATTCCTTGTAACTAATCGTTTTTAATTTAACTCAAATATTTTGAGTTTCATTTTAAGGAGGACAATATATGTATCTATTTTTTCAACTTTCAGCAGCAGTAATAGTAGGTTATGTTTTTTGCCACTTTGATACATCATTTGCAATTTGTTATTCAATTTTAATGGGATGCTTTATGATTGCTGAACAAATTAAATCTTCCAAAAAGTGATTTCTGGCAAGCATTTTCGAAATCGGAAATGCTTGCTATTTTATTTTACAATTAGTCTTTTCTCCTTTTACAAACTTTTCTATTTATCATTTTTTACAATCTGCTTTATAACCTCTCCTCTTTTTATATCTCTATTATAACCGTTTAAAACTTCTCCAACATATTTCTGTAAATTTGCTGGTTTTGTATATAATTCTAGTTTTTTTACTTTGCCATCATCAAGTTCCTTTATAATACCTAAATCTGTTCCTAGTTTAACTTCTGAAAGCAAGCTTATACATTCATCTGAAGTTATTTTTTTGGCATTTGTTAAAATTCCATAAGCTCTGTATACCCTATCCTCCAATTCTAACTGACTTTTTCCTAAATACTTTCTTGCTAATCTTTCTTGTTCTATTACTTTTTTAGTTATATTCTCTAAATTTGCAATAATTTCTTTTTCAGTTGTTCCTAAAGTTTTATTATTTGAAATTTGATAAATAGCACCCTTGCTATCGCTTTCCTCTCCATATATTCCTCTTATTGTCATTCCAAAACTATTTACTATATGAAGTATTTTAGATAAGTTTCCTGTCATTTGCAAAGCTGGTAAATTTACCATTACAGATGCTCTTAAGCCTGTTCCCACATTAGTAGGACATGCAGTTAAATAACCATACTTTTTGCTATATGCATAATGTAATAATTCATCTAATTTATTGTCTATTTCTATTGCTAAATTCATTGTTTCCTTTAGCTCCAAACCTGAACTAAATACTTGAATACGAAGATGATCTTCTTCATTTATCATTATACAAATATTTTCTTCATCATTTATTAATATTGCCGAATTATCCTTATTTAATGCCATTTCTGGACTTATTATATGTTTTTCCACTAAACTTAATTTTGTTATATCATCCATATCTTTTACATATAAAAATTTTAGTCCATATCCTATACTTGGAGTTACATATTTAATTTTTTCTAATAATTCTTTTTCTGATTTTTCATTTTGTCTTATTTTAAATGGTACGCCTGCTATATTTCTTGCTAACCTTATTCTTGTACTTATTACTACATCTGATTCTTTTCCATTTTCCAAATACCAATTTGACATTTTTCTTCCTCCTATCAACATTATTGTTCCACTATTTATTTAGTATTCTTCCATTATTTCTGTTTTATCATTCTTCTATTTTTATATTTCAAGTTTTTTATTTGCCTTCTAATTTTTTTATTTCATCTCTAGTCTTTGCTGCATCTTCGTATCTTTCTTCTTTTATTTCTTGTTTTAATCGTTCTTTTAATTGTTCCAATTTATCTTCTCCTTCTTGTGATTTACTATTTTTTAGATTTACTTCGTTTTCTTGTTTATTGTTTTCTTTTTCATTTTCTTTACTTTCAATATATTTTGCATTTCTTCCTATATGTCTGTTAGTACCTTGAATACTCTTTAAAAGTCCATCTATCCTATTTGAAAATGTATCATAACATTCATCACATCCAAATTTTCCTTCTTTTAAGAAATCTTCGTAAGTCATTCCACACTTACTACAAGTTATTGTATTTGCATCTTCTAATAAATTTGGCATAAATTCATTCATTTCAAACATATCATCTAAAAAATTTGAAAAGTTTATTGGCATACTAAAATTAATGTCATCTAATCCTAATTCTTTTGCACATTTATCACATAATGTCATTTGTTTTTTTACTCCATTTATTATTTGTGTATATTTTACATTTGCTTCATTTTCTCCACAATTTTGACATAACATAAAAATCACTCCTTTAAACTAAATTTAATAACATATTTTTAAATATTCTTGCCCTTAATTTATCTCTTTCCGGCTGAGATATTGCTAGTACATTATCGCTTGTTGCTACTTTTAATAATTTTGCTTCTAACTCACTTATGATTCCATATGATAGAAAATTACTTATAAATATATCTACTTCTTGATTTGTTATAGTATCTTCTATACTCGTAATTATATGCATTAAATAATTACTTTTTGTAATATTTACCTTTTTTATTCTTATACAGCCTCCGCCACCTCTTTTACTTTCTACATAATAACCTTGGGATGGTTTAAATCTTGTAGATATTACATAGTTTATTTGAGATGGTACACAGTTAAATTGTTCTGCTAAATCATTTCTTTGTATTTCTATATATTCGTCTTCTTCAGTAAATAATTGCTTTATGAAATCTTCTATCATGTCTGAAATTCTCATATCCTCACCTCTTTTATTTTTACATTTACAGTATTACATATTTATTTCTACTTTTTGCTTTCTAATTTTATATATTTTGACTTTGACTTTCTTTGACCTATAAATAATTATACTATGTTAATTAATTTTCTCAATCTGTATTTTTTGCCTTATTTATAGATATCTATTGATTATTGTTAATTTACTATAATTTTTATTATATTTTCTTTTATTTTTATCGTTTTTCTTTAAATTTCTCTTGTTTTCTCTTTTATACCCCTATTATATGCAAAATACCTAAAATCCTTTTGGGACTTTAAGTATTTTTATTTAATTATTCTTTTTTGTCATTTCTGCCATGTTTTCTGCATTTTCTTTTTGTTTATCTAATGTAAGCCACGCAAAGTAAGAGGATACAAACTCGCCATATTTTGTGGCATCTTCTTTTTCTTTTATATTACTTCTAACTATTTTGTTATCACTATACGTATTCTTATCCATAAAAATGCACCTCTTATTTAAAGTATGTGCACTTTCATTTTATTTATTCTATTTATAATTTTCCATATTATTGTCAATTTATAAGTTTAATTTATATACTTATTTAAAGCCTCTGCAACACCATCATCATCATTATTTGAAACTATAACATTTGCTACTTCCTTTATATATGGTGCACTATTACCCATCATTATACCTAAACCTGCATTTTCAACCATTTGCTTATCATTTATATTATCACCTATTGCTATGATTTCTTCTCTTTTTATCCCTAACCTTTTGCTTAAATCTTCTATTGCCCACCACTTATCAACATTCATATTGGTTATTTCTGTATAATAGTAATTTATTTCAACATCTTCCGTTCCATCTTTTATCATTTTTCGTGACATATGAGCAACATCTAAAACATCTACATTTTTAATATTTCTTAACTTTCTTATTATACTATTAAAAACTATTTTATCATTATCACATATTGTTATTTTTAAATAATTTTTTTCATTTTCTTCTACATATTTATATATATCTTGAACAATACTAATATTAGTTTTTCTATCGTCTGATTTATTTGCATTTTCTTGATTGTAAAATAATGTATTATAATTTAAAGATTTTGTAAGAATTGTGTCTTCTGTATAAACATTGTAATAAATGCTATTTTCCTCACAAATTTTAATTACTTGTAATACTTTATTCTTTTCTAAAAATTTATCGTATATAACTTCTTCTTTTTGAGTATCATATGTAATAGCACCATTTCCACAGATTATATAATTACTAGTACCAAGTTCAGTTGCCAAATTTTTTACCGACATTATTGGTCTTCCTGATGCAAGTACTAAGTTTACATTTTTTTCGATAGCCATTTTTATTGCTTTTCTATTTTCTTCTGATACTTCTCCATATGAATTAAGAAGCGTACCATCTAAATCTATTGCTACTAATTTATACATTTCTTTCTCCTTTGCTTTTATTTTACATTTAGATTATACTACTTGCCAAAATATTATACAATACAATTTTAGGTAATTAGCAATGATATTTTTATAAAATTTCATTCACTTTTTACTGGTATTATTTTTTTTACAATTACTATAACACTTCTTTGTAATTTTAAACTAGCTTATCTTGCAAAAGCAAAGAACTCACTAATTAGTGAGTTCTGCCAATTTAAACAAATGTAGAGCCTTTGGCTACTTCTTCTCTGAATCTTTCCTCCGTCATCCCAGTCTTATAGGAGAAACTGATTATATAGTTATTCCAACCTTTTGCTTTATAAATTTTCGCGCCATATTGCGACGCTTTTCTGAACAAATCATTATATTCCTTCAATTTCTCTTTTTTTTCCTTAGTCATTGGTGTTCTCCTTATTTATTATTTAAATTTTTCTACAAAAACATTTTAGTTACAATATATATTATACCACATTTCAATACTTTTTTCTACTATTTACATAAAATTTCCAGTGTATTTATAATTTTATTGCACAATATATATATTGAAAAAACATAATTTAGTTTTTTCATTAGTAACATTCACATTCTAGGAGGTGAAAACAATGACAAATTCAAATTCTAAAGTAGTTCCAGAAGCAAGAGAATCTTTAAATAAATTCAAATATGAAGTAGCTAGTGAAGTTGGTGTAACTTTAAAAGACGGATATAATGGAAATTTATCTTCAAGAGATGCTGGAAGAATAGGTGGAAACATGGTTAGAAAATTAATAGAAACTGCTGAAAAACAAATGGCTAACAAATAGTTATTTTTATTGAATTCTATAATATATTAGTACAGGAATGTATTTTTTGCCTTTATACATATAAAGACAGGAAGTATATTCCTGTCTTTATATGTAAGTACGGTTCTATAGTTCCAAAACTTTAGAACTGTCCACTCTTTACTTTTTAACTTTCTATCTTTTGTCTATAGTATTCTAAGCTTTCGCCTTCTACTGCTTGTTCGTCTACAGTATATTGTATTTCTTCGCCAGTTTCTGCATTGTATTTTGGTAAGCCTGTAAATGTGTGTGTCCAGTTGTCTTGTTCAGTTACTGTGTATGATTCTATTACTTGCTCTCCGTTTTTTACTCGTAATGTTATGCTTTTTGGTTTTTCGAATTTGCTATTTCCATGTTCCCAAGTTTTTGTTATTTTTATATTCGTTGTGAAGTCTGTTTTGGTTTCACACGTTTCTTCTACTTCATGCTCCTGTTGAATATCCTCTAAATATATTTTTCCTTTTACCATATTTACAAATTTCTTTCCTTGTAAATCTATATTTTTAAAAGCTACCTCTATTGTTTTATCTATTGTAATAGTATACCCATTCATTTCTTCATCTGTATTTATTCCCTGCCTGTTTTCTGTCCATGTTATTGTATATATTGAATTTCCTTCTTCATCACTACTTGTTTCATATATACCTCCACTTTCACTAATTGCATCCATATTTGTATTTTCCGTATCGATTTCATATGGTAAATAATCTGTTATTGTTATTTTCGCATTTCCTTCATAGTCATTTATTTCAGCTGTATACCTTATTGTGTAAGTAATTTTATCTCCTTTTGCCGTTATTATTTCTGTACCTTCTTTTATTATATTATCATGTATTTCAGTTACTCGTGTAGTTTTATTCTCTACTATTAGTTCTCCTGTTTCTGAAAAATATATATTTACATCTGTATTATTATTTTCTATTATTCTATTTCCATTTTCATATATTTCTATTATTATTGGATATTGTAGCTGTTTATATTTATTTGGCGCCTTTATTTCCGTTATCTTATATATTCCATATGGTATTTCAGTTGAAGCCTTCCCCTCATTTTCTGTTGTAACAGTACTTTTATCTTCTACCCCTTCTACATTTTTTATTATTTTTACACTATTTATTGTAAATGTATCTTCGCCTTCTCCTTCTGCTGATTTCTTTTCATATTCAAATATCAAATAATATATTTTCTTTGGATCTAATTTTATATTTTTGCTTTGTTGCTTTTCTTGACCACTTATATCTATAAGCGTAGTACACGATTCATCATTTGTAGGAACCTCTTCTTTTTCTGTTAATTTTACATAGCCATGATCATTTTGCGAACTTGATATTTCCACATCTATTGCTAATGTAACTTGAGTATTATATGAAGTTAAGTCTATTGGTATATACGACCTTGCTTCACTAATTCCTTTTCCTTTGTTACTAGATTTATATACTCCATCTTGTTTTTCAAAATAATACTTCGAAATTCGTAAATCCTCTGCTATGTTTTTGATTTCATTATTCAAATTACTTAAGTTCATTATTTCCATGCTGTTATTAGAATTACTTAAGTTCGTTATTTCTACACCATTATTAAAATTACTTAAGTTCGTCATTTCTACACCATTATTAAAATTACTTAAGTTCGCTATTTCCACGCTTTTATTTTCTAATTTCACGCTATCACTAAATATTTCTGAATCATCCAGAACATATATGACAGTATATGTCATATTTCTTCCAGGCATTGTTCCTGAAATAACTGCCGGCGTCGCCGTATATCCTTCCACTACTGGAGACGAAACTGAATAGCCATCACCAATATGTAATGTTTTAGTATACGTTGGAGCTACAACAGTGCCATCTTCATATACATAATTTATTGTTAAAGTATAATCAATGAAAGTATATACTACATCATAAACTATATCTCTCGTATCCATTGTTCCTGTAACACGAACTAGCAAGCTTGTATATCCATCTATACGGGGTGCAGGTACATTATATGGTGTGCCAGCACGATACCATTCTATATAGTCAGGTTTAGCAACGGCACCTCCAACAGCACCATACCAATATCTAATTGTTAATTTATATAAGTGATAGTATATTATGTTATATTCTTTATCTCCATCTACAATTTCAGAAATATTTCCATTATTTGTATAAGCATGTTCTATCTGAGGTGGAGTATGCTCAAATGTATCTCCCATAGCATAATACCCTTCATAACTTTCCTTTGCAACATCTCCACCTATTTGTTCATACCAATAATTAACCGTTATTTTATATAATTTTTCTGGTGCTTTTTCAATATTATCTATTATATTTTCTTCTACTGGCATTAAATCAAATTGCGCATCATTTAAGCCCTTTTTGGTTTTATCATCTTGCTTAGTAATATTTAATGTTGTAGTTGAAGTCTCACTTATATTCATTTCATCTTTATATGCAACTGGACTACTATTTTCACTATTCGTTATATTACTTACCACAGTCATCATTGCTACTAATAACACTACTATTAGTATGGCTAATGTTAATTTTATTGCTATTGCTTTTATATCTCTCTTAATTGATTCATTTTCTTTTTCCATTTGCATTCTTTATATTATCTCCTTTTTAACTTATACTTTTTTCGTTTTTTATTATTTTTAAGCCTAACTACGACAAATAACCATAAATATCATTGAAAATTGCATACTATGGTTATTTGCTAGATTTGTATTTATTTTTACTTGTATATCGTTTTTAAGGATGTTTATGGGGACGGTTCTAAAATTCCGGATTTTGGGGACGGTATAAAAGTATTAGATCGTCCCAAAAATCCGGAATTTTAGAACCGTCCCCATTTTTTATAATGTTGATAAGTATTTTATAACTAACGTCGCAATTATTCCTATTATAATTAAACTTGTTATTATTATTACTTTTGATTTGTTAGATATTTTTTTATTTAACAAAGCAACAATTCCTAAAATAAATAATACAACTAAAATACCTATGTTAACATTTCCCAATGTTGTATTATTACTATCTGGTGGTGGTCCATATAATGCTGGTTGTTCAATCATATTTGAATTGGTGTTTTTAAATTGTGTATTATCACTATCTGTCTGTGATGCATATTGCTCTGTCATACTTGACAATTTTTCTACATTTACTTTCTTCATATCACTTTATCCCCCTCTAATACTTGATTTAAACATAATTTAGGTTTATTTTTTTGGAAATCCCATGTATGTAGAGAATCCCCTCTACAATATTTCCAATTTTGACACTTTTCACAATCTTTAGATTTTAATTTATCTAAATCTCTAAACCATTTAAACCCATTTTCCCAAATTTCTACAAAATCATCTTGTTTTACATTACCTTGAATTAGTTCTTTTCTTCTTTCAACATTAGGACATACATATATATCTCCATTATATAAAATACTTGCAGTTGTATAACCAGCCATACAAAAAAACATATTTTTTCTTATTTCTTTTTCCAATTCCATTCCTACAAAATGAGCACATCCATAGGTTATTTCAAATTTAGATTTATTTCTTTTTTCTTTTATAAAATTTAATAAATATCTATAATCATCTTTTTCCAATGCTAAATTACTATTATCATTTGCTCTCCCAATTGGATCCATATTTACTACTCTCCAAGAATCAACTTCTAAATTTTCCATAACTTTATACATTTGTTCTAACTCGTTTATATTTGATTTATTTACAACCGTAGTTATTTGAAAACAATGTAAAAATTTATCTTGTTGAAGTTTTCTTATATTTTCAATTATTTTTTTATATGAACCTTTAACACCTCTAAAATCGTCATGGCTTGTTTCTAATCCATCAATACTTATGGACATTGTTGCAAGTTTAGTGTCTTTCATCTTTTTTATTGTTTCATCATCAATTAACATGCCGTTTGTTGTAATTCCCCAATGATATCCCAAATCAGATGCAAATTTCATTACTTCAAATAAATCTTGTCTTACTAATGGCTCTCCTCCTGTCACATTTATTAAAATTTTGCTTGCATCATATTTATCTGCTATACTTTTAAATGCCTTTTTTATTTGTTCGGTTGTAAGTTCATCTTGTAGTTGTATATTTTCTCCTGCTCTACTTCCACAATGTTTACATTTAGCATTACATCTTAATGTTGTTTCCCAAAATAAATTATAAAGTACAGGATGCTTAGACAATTCTTTTTTATTTTTATATGCTAGTTCAGCTTCTCCATATTTCATTATTTCTTTTAGCATATCCAGAATTATTCCTTTCCACTTTTATATTTTTTTCTATATGCTAAATATACCATATTAAATTATATTTGACAATACTATATTTTTTATTATGCAATAACTTTACTTATTTTTTGAGTTACATGTTATGATTTATATCACAAATTTTTTTAACAATATTTCAAACACATTATCTTTACGTTTTATTTATACTATGTTAAAATACTATTTAAAGAATTAATATTTATATCATAAACTTTAGTAACTTGTAATTATTTGCTATTGTTTATAATATTATCCTTTTAATATGTATAATGGAGGAATTTAAATGAAAAAAAGTTTAAAGATTATTTTAATATTTGTAATCGTAATTATAATTATAGGAATTATCACTTTATTATTTACTATTATTAATTCAAATCAACCAGTAGATAATCAATCTTATTATACTATAACTTATTCAGCAAGTTATAATACTTATGATGTATTAAATAATTCTAATGATTATGATGTAGTAACTGAAAAAAGCGAATTAGATGATATATTAGATAAAATTCAAGCCAATAATTTTCAAAAAATTAATAACAATTTTTTTGAGGACCGTAAATTACTAGTTATACAAGCTGGAATAAATCCTGAAATGCATAAATTAGAAATTAATAATAAAAAAGTGAATGCAACTATATACCATGCATCTCCAATGACAACAATGGATAAAATTTGGACTTTTAGTTTATATCTTATACCTATTGATAAAGATATAGATAATTATAATATAGAAAAACTAACTTATCCAAATGTAACATACTAATAATATTATGCAATTTTTATAATAAGTATATTTTAACACTTTTATCTGCTATAAGAAAAGCCAGGGGAAATTCTCCCCCTGGTTTTTCAACATTCGATTACATTTTACTCACTGCATGATAAAAATCAATGAGTACGAAAGGATCCGATTTTTCATTTTTTTCCGCATCCAGAAGTCTCTTATGGATTTTTTCGAACTCTGGCGGGAACACATATTTATCCCAATTAACAATTTCGTATGGTGCCTTTCCTGCGATTGCTATGCAGGCAATATACATGAATGTTAACGGAATTTCAGCTGAATCAAATGATCCATGAAGCTCAATAATACCAGCAGCAATTTTAAATCCTGTCAGATTAAGCTTTTCCTCTTCACAGAGCCAATGCTTAATAACTTCTTCGTCAAGGACTAACTTGCTACCATTTTCAAGCCAGGAATCTAAAAATTTTTCATCTTCCCGCAGAAGGTCAAAAGAAATTTTATTGGGTGTGTCCTTAAGTTCCTTTTTAAAATCTTGTAATTTTGAGTTGGCAATCCAATACATCCACTTTGTACTGTCAAAATCGTATACTTCCATTGTATCCTCCTTGTTTACTTATTATAAAAAGTTACAGATATATTATATCACATTTTTCATATTATGTCTACTTTATGTATTTTTCTATACTATTCATACAAGATTTCATTATTATAATTTCTCTTTTATATACAATTTCACATAATATTTTGAAATGATTTTCTTTATTTATTACAAATATTTGAATATTTGCTCTGGATAGATTTTCAACTCTTTATTTTTGAATTTATCTACATCTATCCATATTGCATCAGTTTCGCTATTGTCATCAATTATATGGTATTTTTCTTTATAATCTTTATCTTTTATATCAACATCATAGAACAATACTAATTCATGTGCATTTCTTCCATTATAAGTAAATATATTTTCAGCTATACCTAAAAATTTCCCTACGTTAATATCTATATTAAGTTCTTCTTTAAATTCTCTCTTTAATGCTTCTCTACTATTCTCCAGAAATTCAATACCTCCTCCTATGCTTCTGTAAAAAACTTCATTTTTTACTTTATCATATCCTTCACTAACTAATATTTTATTTTTATTCTTTACTATACCAAGAACGATAGGTCTTATTTCTTTAAACTTATCCATATCTTTTATATCTCCTCTCCATACTTGCAATATCAATACTAAGTATATTTAACATTATAATGCAAAAACGTAGAATTAAAACTTGCAATAATATTATGAAATTTTCTTGACTTTTTCTCCTATTGCTGACATGATTCCTAAAATTCCTAAATAACTAGCAGGAACTTCTAAATCTTTCATTATGCTAACTTCATAATTGAATAATATAGCTGAATAGAAGAAATTAAAACTTTTTATTCTTTCTATTTTAATACAAAAGTAAAAGATTCTTTAATTTCATTAATTTGTTCTTCATTTTAGTTTGAGGTATTGATTCACTACATTTATAAATATTTAAGAGACAATCAAAAAATGCTTGCCTCTTAAATATCATCTTTTATAAAATTATAATATTTCTAAAATCTTACTTATATTACCTTTTAGTGGGATAACTTCCCAAGCAACCAATTCTTCTTCATATGGCTCATAAATATCATTTAATAAAAATATTTTTCTTCCTTTGTAAAAACCAAATGCCAATTCAGCAAATCCATTCGCGCCAATATAGTTGTTTTGTTCCTTATTGGTTTCATTTACAATTAATAAAGCATCCACATCATCTTTATTTATTTCATCGAAATGTAATAAAGAGGCATCTTTCTTTGCCATTTCAACAATAAATTCTTTAGGGATGACAACCTTGTATCCCATTTCTTGTAATTCCTTATCTAATTCTAGAAACTTAGGTATAAATTTTTTTGAACCACATAATACAATTTTTTTCATATTAATGTTCTCCTTCATTTATAATAAGTGTATTATATATGATAATAATTACATTTTCAACTATTATTTATCATTCAAAAAAGAAAATAAATATTATCTTTCATACTCACCTTTGTATTTTTCTTTAAATTTTAAAGGATTTTTGCCAGCTTTTATTATCATTTTATTTATTTCTTCTTCTTGATTTTTTTGCTCTTTTATATCTTTTGTAACTTTTGCTAAACTTATCATTTGCTCTCTTATAGGTATACTATCTGGATAAGATTCTAAAGCTTCATAAGCCCAAAGCTTTGCACTTTCAAAATCACCTTGTGATTTTTCTATATATATTAATTGCCTATATGCCATCAAATCATTACATTCTTCTACTAAATGTAATAATGTATCTTTTGCTTCATCCAACATCCCCTGTTTAAAGTATGCAAATGCCAACATATTTCTTTTATTTATATCTTTTGGATTTGCTTCAATTTCTTTTTTATAACTTTGAATCAATTCAGAATAATCTCTTTCAGTTCCATTTTTTTCAGCTTTTTTGTTTACTTTTTCTTCTCTTTGTTTCATTTTAAATTCATTCCTTTCTTGCTTCGGTTACAAGGCACATATAGCAAGGGAAAAATATTTTTTCGAATTACCTTTTTTTATTTTCTTCCAAAATATTATCATATTTTTATTAAATCTTCAATAGTTTTTTAATCTTGTGTAATTGGATCAATTATATCAAATTTTCTTTCATAATCCTTAGTATCTTCATATGCTCTATATACTTCCGATTTATTCTTTTTTAAAAAATCAATTATATTATATACATCTATCCAAATTTGATTAACTCCATCTTTTTGGGACTCATCAAAAATTAACTGCATTCCAAAATGAAGATGTGGTACATTTATATTGTTAACATTTTCTTTCGTGCTATAACCTGTCATTCCTAAATAGCCTATTACATCTCCTGCTTTAACGACTTTACCTTCTTCCATGTCTTTTGCATATGGGTGATCTTTTCTTAAATGTGCATAATAATAGTATCTTTTACCGTCAAAACTTCTTATTCCTATTCTCCATCCGCCATACTGGTTCCAACCAACTGCCTCTACAATTCCACTCTCCACCGCAATAATAGGAGTTCCAATTGACCCCATTAAATCATTTCCTAAGTGAACTCTTTTATATCCATATGATCTAGATGCCCCAAAATCGTTATAATGACTAAAACCATAATTTTTTGCTATTGGTAAAAATGCTTTTATACCATACTTTTTCTTATAAACCTTATCTCCATTTTCATTTAAACTTTCAATTTGGTATTCCCCTATAAATTGATTCAAAATTGCATTATAACTCTCAAAATAATATGAATATAACTTCATATCCTTAGTAATATCTTCTATCTTTTCGCCACTTCTCAATCTTTCTACTAAACTATCTAAGTCTTTTTGCTTATATAAACTAAAATTTCCTCCATATTTTGAAGCTAAATATGCTAATAACTCTATCCAATTTAATTTAACTTTTTCATTTTTATTATGTGAATCTATATCTAATTTTGATGTTTTTTCCATTAAATTTAAATCAACATTAAATTCAACCCATTTTATATACTTCTTTTCTTCTGCTTGTTCATTTTCTTCACTATTTGCTAAAACACAATAAATGCAGGCTGAAATTATCATTAAAATAATTATACAAATTATTAATATTATTATTTTATTTTTCTTTATACTTATTGCTTTTAATAGCATTTTCATCTTCCTACCTTTATACATTTATATTCAATTTTTTTATTTTAATGACTAATTTGGGGGACGGTTCTGAAAATCCGGATTTTTAGAACCATCCCCAAATTCCAGAATTTTAGAACCGTCCCACAAAAAAAACACTTGATTAACATAGGTTAAACAAGTGCTTTAAATTTTTTTGATATGAATTCACATTATATATTAACTCACAAATTATTTTTTGTTTACTTCATCTTTTAAAGCTTTTCCTGCTTTGAATACTGGAGCTTTAGAAGCTGGTATTTTTATTTCTTCTTTAGTTTGTGGGTTTCTTCCTTTTCTAGCTGCTCTCTTTCTTACTTCGAAAGAACCAAATCCAACTAGTTGAACTTTTTCTCCTTTTACTAAAGTTTGTCTTACAACATCAACAAAAGCGTTTAATGTTGCTTCAGCGTCTTTCTTTGTTTCTCCTGTTTTAGCTGCGATAGCTGCGATTAATTCAGATTTGTTCATTTTAAATTACCTCCTATAAGATTCATATGTAGACTCTTTTCTTATCTACTACTAACATTATTCGCCAATCTTTTTCAAAATCCTTCTTTTTTTTTATTTTTTCTCTTTTTGAAACCTTTACCGCCGTATGTTTTGGTTTTATTATCGTTGTAGAAATCTTCTGCTGTCTGGCTTTCAGGGCTTTGCATACAGTCTCATATTTTTCAAAAATTTATATACTTTATTTCCGCAAGGAAGCATAAAAATTTCTTCTTCAGTAAAAATTTTTAATAATATAATTGATACTGTATAAGTAATTATTGCTACAATAATTGATATTATTATAGACAATTTTTCTAAAACTATATCATTTAAAATTATAAAAATACTATATGAACATATTGACATTATTATTGTAGCAATAATTGGCTTTAAAACAAATGTAGAAAATTTTAAATGTAATTTTATATTTTTTCTTAGAACTTTAAATCCAATGGCAAATGATATTGCATGACACATTATTGTTCCTATAGAAGCACCTATTATTCCTACTTGCTGTAAAGGAATTAATGTTAAATTAATAATAAGCTTTATACATACTCCTATTAATAATGCAATGGCTGGGGTAATTATTTTTCCTATTCCTTGTAGAGCGCCATTTACAGTTTGTTCTAAAATTATAAATATTATTGATATTGTGCTTACGCTAAATATAATTCCCCCATCTGGTGCGTTTGGAAATAATAACCTTAATATTTGATTTGAAAATATTATCATTCCTACCATACATGGCAAACCTATTAATATTGTTATAAGTAATGAAAATCTTATTCTTTTTTCTATTGTCTTATTATCGCCTATTGCTTTTGCGGATGTTATAGATGGAACTAGTGTAGTTGCAAATGCTATATTAAATGATAAAGGTAAAGAGATTAAAGTATCTACTTTTCCACTTAGTATTCCATATTGTTTAATTGCTTTTTCTTCAGTCATAAATTTTTTTAGTCCTCTTACTACTGTCATTGAATCTATATTTCTATTAATAGAACCCAATATTGCACTCAAAGACATTGGAATTGAAACAAATAAAATCTTCTTTACTGTCCCTAGCAAACTTCTTGTATTATAGCTTTTAGATGATACAATTTCTTTTGCTAAATCCTTTCTTCTCATTGCATAATACATATATAAATACAAAAAGCTTGTTATTATTGCAAATGTAGTTGCCAAGTTTGCACCTGCTGCCATTATTATTGTATTGCTACCTGAACAAATTGCTATAAATTCTACAATTAAAATTGTAAATACTGTTTTAAATATTTGCTCAATAACTTGTGAATTTGCTGTTGCCTTCATAGTTTCTCTTCCATTAAAAAATCCTCTAAATACTGATATTATTGTTACAAAAAAAATTGCAGGAGATAATGATACTAAACTCAATTCTGCTTCTGGTATTTCCAGTAAATTGTTTGAAATATATTTTGCACCAAAAAATAATATTAAGGTTCCACCTAAACCTATTATAGAAAATGTTGCCAAAGCTATTTTAAAAATCCTGTGTGCGCCCCTATAATCTCCTTTTGCACTTCTTTCGGAAACTAATTTTGCAACTGCATTCGGTACGCCTGTTGATGATAATGTAAGTAGTAATGCATATATTGAAAATCCTGCACTATATATTGCATTACCTCGATCTCCAAATCCTTCTTTATTTGTCAAATACCATTTATATATTAATCCTATTACTTTTATTAATACTTGTGAGAACATAAGGGTAGCTACACCTCTTATAAAACTCTCCTTTTTTATCTTTCTATTTTTATTTAAAATTTTATCACCTACTTTATTTTATTAAAATTTACTCAAAACACTTGTAATTTTGTCGATTTTGTAAGATAATATATATGTATTATTATATATTTGAAAGCGGTGAAAATTTTGAAATTAATAGATAAGTTTTTAAGTTTTTTAAAAACAGATAGAAATACATTTGCAACATATATATTAACTTTACTCTCTATATATTTTGTAGTAGATAGATTGGTTGAAGTTTTATTTATGATATTTACGGGTACATCAATATCCTATTGGCATCCTTTAATGTATACTTTTGCTATTGCATGCCCTATATTTGCATTTTTATTTTGTTTTGCATCCAAATTTGTAAAATCAAATATGGATAAAAGTACCTTTTTTAATTTATATGTAATTGCACTTTATATAATTACTGTTTCAATGATAATTCAATATGTTAATGCTGGACTTTGGATTGGTCTTATGTCAGTTCCAAATTACAAAACTATCGTTATGGAGTTTCCAGAACTTATAAGACCTGCATTCTCCGCCATAGCTTTTTATTTACCACTAGCTACAGTACCTTTATTATTTAAATTCTTACACAATAAAGTTGGCGATACCAGGCTATTACAAGAATCTATTTGGGATTATCCTGGAATAAAATTATCTACATCTAAGGAAGGAACTGGTTCATATGCTTGTGAAGTATTCCTTACTATAGATAAAGAAACTGGTAAAAAAGCAGTTATTCCTGAAAATAGTAGATTTTATCAATTACTTGTAGTTGGACCATCCGGTTCTGGTAAGACATCCCTTGTATTTGAGCCTATTATTGCACAGGATATAGAGAAAAAATATTTCTTTAGAAACATTGCAAAGGAAATGGGATATACTGCTGTAAAAACTGGCATAGCCGTTTTAAATTGCCCATATACCAATGAGTATATTAACGAAAACTTTAATTTAAATATGATTTCGCCTGTAGAATCAAAGCTTGATTTATATAATGCATATATGAAAAAAATGATTTTAGGTAATACTGGCAATGGCTATACATATAAAGATTTAGGTTTAACCTATGTCTCTCCAGACTATGAAACTATTGGACATATGATAGAGGTAACTAAATGTCATAATATGCATTATAATATAGTAGATCCTAATAATCCAAATTCAATAGGTCTAAATCCTTTTATATATGATAATCCAATTCATACAGCTAATGTAATTAACTATGTATTAAAATCAATGTTCCAAAGAACAGTAGATAATACAGAAAAAGTTTATATGGAAACTACTACATCTGATGCAATTGAAAATTTATGTATTTTCTTAAAAGGTGTATTCCCTGTTCTAAATTCTGGTGATAGTGACTATTTACCAAACTTAGAAGACATATTAAATATATTATCAAACTTTAATAAAATACAAGAATTGTGCGAAAAAATCGAAAATGAATTTCCAGATTTAGCAGAAAAATATAAAGCTCAAATATTATATTTTAAAAATCATTTTTATGAAGATGGAAAAAAGAGAAATGAAACAGAAAAATATGTGCAACATGCTACAAATACAATTAATAGTTTATTAGAAATTCCTGGCGTAAAAAATATTTTATGTAATAGAACACAAAATATAAATTATGACAATGCTTTAGCTAATGGAGAAATCACTTATGTATGTACTAGAAGAGGAGATTTAGGTGCAAGCGTTCATAAATCATTTGGTTTATTCTTCTTACTATTGATGCAAAATTCAGTTTTAAGAAGACCTGGTAATGAAAATACTAGAGTGCCTCATTTCTTATATATAGATGAATTCCCAGAATTTATATCAAGTGGTACAGAAGCAATATTTACCTTATATAGAAAATATCGTGTTGGAACTACAATTTCATCACAAACATTAGCTCAATTAGGTAAATCTGATGAAAAATATAAGCAAACTGTTTTGGCAAATTGCATTAATAAAATTGTATTTGGTAACGGTACTACCGAAGAAAATGAATGGTGGGCTAAAGAATTCGGAAACATTAGATATTGGAAGTTTAGTAATACTTATGATACATCTAAGAATGAATATGACCCTAAATACGGTGGAATAGAATGGGCTTGGAAATCACACTTTGTTGGAGATAAAATTCGTTCTTTACCTTTTAAATCTTGTGCTTATAAGTATAGAACAAATACTGGCGGTATATTTGTTGGTGAAGGAAAATTAGATTTTATGCCTGCAAAATATAAAGAACAAAAAGAAGACAAATTTTATAGTTTTGATAAAGTTTCAAATGGCATTGCAGATGTAACAACTTCTCATAAAAAAACCTCAAAAAAAGAGGAACATTTATCCCATGATGTTGCAGAAGAAATTGATCCTATTAATACAGATACTTCTGATTTAAATTTATTTGATAATGATGATGCAATTATAATCAATCTAAAAAGAGGCGAAAAGAAATAAAATAATGGGAACACTCCATAAAAAAAAAGCATAGAAAATATTTTCTATGCTTTTTTTTTATTTGATGTTCTTATTTTTATAAAGATTCTAATATCATCACTATATAATTATATATTCTTTTTAATGAAGATATTGAACATCTTTCCTTTGGACTATGTGCATCATATATATTTGGTGCTATTGCAATAAAATCTAAATTTGGAATTTTCTCTCCAAAGAAACCTGCTTCTAAGCATATATGCATATCTATAATTCTAGGGTTACGATTAAAATATTGTTTATACAATGTTTTACATTTATCTACAAATATAGATTTTTCTTTATGCTCATAACCAGGCAACTCACTTTCTTTTTCTTGTATCTGATACTTTTTAACTATATAATTTAATTCATCTTCTAACCTTTGCTGTATTTTATCTCTGTTTGACCTTATTGAGAATAATACTTTAGTTTTATTTATTTTGTTTTCTATCTTTCCAATATTTAAAGAAACTAAAGGATTACCATATTTATCTTCATAATATACTCCATTTTTTATATAATTTAATATATCTATTATTTTTTTAGTTGAATCAAAGTTATAACCATAATTATCAATATCCTCTATTTTTTCTACACTTATCATAATATTTTCACTATTATCTAACTTTTTGTTTTTTAATAACTCATTAAAAATAGTAATATCTCGATATATTTTTTTTAACTCTTCATATTTAATATATATTTCCGAATAACATTCTCTAGGTATAACATTTACCTTTCTTCCACCATGTATATTTTTTAAATAAATTTCATAATTATTAAATAATCTTTCTAATAAATTTCCCATTTCTTTTATAGGATTTCCTCTATTTTTAGATATATCCTTACCTGAATGTCCTCCCATGAAGCCATTTATTCCTATTCTTATTAAAGCAAATTCTTTAGTCATTATCTTTTTTGCACATTCTACTTCATATTCAAAAATTTTTGCACACGCACATCCAATCCATAGTTCTTCTTCATTCATATTATCTAAACATATCATTTTTTTACTATTTATAATACCAAGATTTATATTTTTTGCACCTTCCATTGTAGTTTCTTCTTGAACTGTAAATATAGCTTCTATTTTTGGATGGTTTATCTTGTTAGAACTTAGTATAGCCAATATAATTGCTATCCCAATTCCATTATCTGCTCCCAATGTAGTTCCTTTTGCTTTAATATAATCACCATCAATATATACCTCTATACCATCTTTTTCAAAATTGTGATTACTTCCTTCTTCCTTTTCACACACCATATCTAAATGACACTGCAATATTATACTTTCATTATTATTATCTTTATTAGGCTCTTTTTCTATTATAATGTTATTATATATATCCCTTATGTATGTTAAATTATTTTTTTGGGCAAAATTCTCAATATAAGCTGCTATTTTTTCTTCTCGTGAAGACATTCTCGGTATTTGACTTATTTCATAAAAATATTTCATCACTTCATCTATATCGTATTCACTCATGTTAATCTTATCCTCCATTAAGTTTTATTATTGAAA
>CANQSP010000015.1 GCA_947626555.1 uncultured Clostridia bacterium
TCAACCAAAGCAAGTAAAAGGTGGAAGCATATTAGGAGAAGACAAAGCAGTGTATGAAACAGTGGAACATGGACAAAGCAATAACTTAGAAATAATAGCAGAACCAGAAGAAAACTATCAAGTAAAAGATGTAGAGGTAGATGGTAAAAAACTAAAGAGCATAAAAATAAATGGTCAGCAAGTAAAAGAAGATCAATATACAGTCGATGAAGCAACAGGAAACGTAAAATTAAACACAATAACAAATATAACAGAAGACAAAGAAATAGAAGTAGAATTTGAAAGAATACCAACAAAAGTAATAGTATATCACTATATATATGATAAATCAACGAAAACGGAAACAACAACACGTGTAAAATCAATAAATGGAGAAGAAATATTAGAAGAAACAATACAAGGTCGCATAGGAGATATGTATGCAACAAAAGCTAAAACGGACCAAGAATTACAAGAAGGATACGAATTATATAAAACAGACGTAAATAGTAGTGGATACATGACAAGAGACACAATAGAAGTAAAATATTACTATGCGTTAAAGGATGCAGATATGGTACAAAGTGTAGTAAAAGACGGAACTCAAGTAATAACTTCAAAAGACGAAGAACTAAATTACGAAATAACTTATATAGCACGAATAAAGAACTATGAAGGAAATGCAGAAATAACAATAGTAGACACGCTACCATATGCATTAGATATAGATAAAATGAGAGAAATAGCAAAGGCAGAAGGAAAAGATACTTCTGGTGAAGACGAAAAATGGTTAAAAGACTACTTCTTGAATGGTGGAGAATACGCAGAAACACCAGTTTCAGAAAGCGGAATAAGTGAAGGATCAGATTTACAAGACGAAGCAGGTGGAGGATTATCTCCACAAGAAGAAACCGAAGCTAAAATCTACACCATAACATGGCATGAAACAAGAGACGTAAACAGGACAAATGTAGCAGAACTAGAAGAAGTAGATCCAATAGAAATAACCAAAAACATAAGAGTAGTATTCAAAGGAATAAGCACAAAAGAGCCTCAAACCGAAGAAGAAAAAATCTTTAAAAACAAAGTAAAAGCAACAATCAAACTAGATGCAACAGGACAAGAAGAATCAAAAGAAACAACCCACGACACAAAGATTCAATTTACAAAGAACGTAAAAGTAACAAAAACATGGGAAGACGGTAAAAATATATACGGAAGACCAAGTAAAGTAGGAATACAAATAAAAATAAAAGGCAAAGAGCAACAAGAGCCAGTAGCCACTTGTGAACTAAGTGAAGACGACAACTGGGAGCATCTATTCACAGGCTTAAGAAAATATGACGACGAAGGCAACGAAATACAATATGTTGTAGAAGAAGTAGAAGTAGATGGAGAAAGCTTAGAGTACTATGAAAAACACTAAACTAATAGGGACGGGGTTAAATAGTTTAACAAAAACGAAGTAAGTCGTTGTAGTTCGTTCCAAATAGAAAATCTGAAATTTAGTAAAAAACTAAACTTCAGATTTTTTTTATTACGAAAGAATTAAAGTTTATATGCTAAAAAGAAAAATACATACTCACAAAAATGTTTTTTGGGAGGGATACGGAGAGTAATCTGGATTTTAGATATGGACTAGAACTAGCACGTATATTTTTTAAAACGAAACATTCTAAAAAGCATAAAGTATTTTTTATAAAATACCAGAAATATAATATGTACCTGAAATATGATATGTAGAAAGTAGAAAAATAGTAAATTTTGACGAAATCTTTTTGTTGACATAAAAATAAAAAGATGATATAAAATATGCATAAGGCGTTTAATCCATAATTATTAATTTTCAAAATGTAAAAAATTAATTTTTAAATCAATATTTTTAAATTCAAACAGAAATATAAAAAATTTTAAAATCTAAAAAAATCCAAAAAATAAAGAAAAATAAAGAAAAAAAGAGGTGATAAATTCTTACAACAACATAAACCAATGAATCAAACTTGATAAAAACAAGAAAAAAGGCTAAAATGAAAGGAGAACAGGAAAATAATGGTAAAAAACGTACATGACAAAACATACAGGTTTTTATTGGGGGATAAAAAGGAAGTATCACATCTAGTGAATAAATACGTAAAATTGCACGAGAGAATATTACCAAAATATATAGAAAAATATAACACGCGATTTATAACAGAAGCATATGAAGATAAAGAAGCAGACGTAATATATAAAATAATAAATAAGAAAAAATACATATTAATAGAACATCAGTCATCTATAGATTATTCAATGATATATAGAATATGGCAATACATAACAGAAATAATAAAAGAAGTAATAAGTAATGAAAGTATAAAAGTAAAAAGTTATATTCCACCAATAGTAGTGCCAATAGTGTTATACACAGGAAAAAGGAAATGGGATGCAAATATAGAATATACAGGAGAAGAAAATGGAATAAAGTTCAAATACTACTTAATAGATGTAAATGAAATAGATACAGAAGAATTACTAAATTCAGAAAGTTTATTAGAAAATATAATGGGAGTAGAAAAACTAAAAGAAAATGAGCTATTTGAAAATATAATGAAAATAGTAATAAAAGAAAGAAACAAAGGAAATATAGAAAAGATAAGAAGATTATTAAAATGTGTATTTGCAGATATAATGAGCAAAAGAGAAATAGAAACATTAATAAAAGAAATGAGAAAAGAGAAGGAGGAAAAAAAGATGTTATCATTAGGTGAAAGAATAGTAATACAAATGAAAAAAGAAGGAAGAGCAGAAGGTAGAAAAGAAGGAAGAGTGGAAGGCAGACTAGAAGGAAAAGCAGAAGAAAAAATGCAAATAGCTAAAGAAATGCTAAAAGAAAAAATATCATTAGAAAAAATAGTAAAAGTAAAAAAATTAAAGGAAGACGAAATAGAAAAAATAAAAGCAGAGCTTGCAAGTACATAACAATATGGCAATATATAACATAAATGTAGAATAATGAAAGATATAACAAAGAGAGTCATCCAATAAAAAATAACCTTCTTATGGTAAATAGAAATATCATAAGAAGGCTTTTAATTTGAAAGAAATAATCTGTTTAGACAAAACAGAAAATAAAGACAGGCAAGAAAAGACACCAAAACAATAAAAAAATATTGAAAAACAATAAAAAAGTATTGACAAACAAAAAATATTGCTATAATATATACTTACAAAAATCAAAAAAGAAGGGGAAGATTAAACATGAAATTAGCTATATGGGGAAGTTTAATATTAAGTATATTACATTCAATACTTTTTTATAATTCAAAATTAGGAATATCAGTAGTATTATTTGCAATAACAGCAATATTTATATTTATAAAAATATTAGAAAATAAAAAGATAATAAAAAATAGAAAAGCATACATATTATCAATACCAATAATATTATTAAGTAGTACATATTTTATATTTAATAATATATTTTTCAATACAATAAATATATTAGTAATAATATTATTATTTTCAATAATGTTAATAACAGCAATATTTGAAAAAATAGAAATAATACCAATAATAGAAAAAATATTTTTATTATGTTTTGGTGCATTTGATTATTTAGATAAAGCCATAAAAACAATAATTAATAATATATTTAAATTCAAAAAAATAGAAAATAAAGAAAAAATAAAAGAAAATAAAAAAATAAAACAAATAATAACAGGGGTAATACTATCACTACCAATATTAATAATAATAGTATCACTATTAACATCAGCAGATGCGATATTTCAAAATGTATTTACAAATATATCTATAATAATGAGGAACATAATATTTAGCATAAATATAGAATCAATAACATCAATAATATTAAGAATAATATTAATAGTAATAATATTTATATATTTAGTAGCGTTAATGTTTAACTTAATAAAAAAAGAAAGTATATTTAATAAACCATTAGAGGAAAATCAAACAAAAAATATTAATATAGAAGGAATAATATTAAACACAATATTAACAATACTAAATATAATATATTTAATATTTACAATAACACAAACGATATTTTTAATAGAGCAAATAAGAAGTGGTGGCACAAATCATGCTGAATATGCAAGAATGGGATTCTTTCAATTAATGGCAGTATCAGCAATAAATTTTGTAATAATATTAATATCTAATTTGAACAAAAAAGAAGAAAATAAATCAGTAAAAAATTACACAAAAATAATGAATGTATTGATTGCAATATTTACAATAGTGATATTAATATCATCAATGATAAGGATGAATTTATATGAACAAGAATATGGATACACATTTTTAAGGTTAATGGTATATGCAATAGAAATAACAGAATTAATATTGATAATTCCAACCATTGCATATATAATAAATAAAAAAGTAAAAATAATAAAAATATATTTTATAATAATAACATGTGCTTACATAATAGTAAATTATTTAAATATAGATTATTTAATAGCAAAAAGAAATATTGACCAATATTTAAATAATAATAACAAAAGGCCAATAGATTGTATTTATTTAATAAATACTTTATCAACAGATGGTATACCAGAAATGACAAGATTATTAAATGTAGAAGATGAAAATATAAAAAAAATAATTTACAAATATTTTTATGAATTAAAAAATAATAGCGAAAAAAGAAAATGGCAAGAATTTAATATATCAATAGAAAATGCGAAAAGAGAAATAGAAAAAATAAAAATAGATGAAAAATACATATATTAAAAAATATAAAAATGTTAAAAGATAAGAAAATCTAAAAATAAAGAATGTCTCAGAGGTAAAAAAATAGAAAGAAGGTAATTAAATGAAAATAATAGGGAAAGGTAGTTTATCAAACTTAATAAAAATATGTTTACAAGTAATATTTGGAATAGGAATAATAATAATGATATTCTTACCATTTTTATTTAAATGGTATACATTAAACATAAATGGAACATTACCATACATACCATCATTAATACTATTATATATATCAGGTGTACCAGCATTAGTAATAGTATGGAAATTCATAGAAATATTTAAAACGTTAAAAGAGGAAAATCCATTTATAATGAGTAATGTAAAAAATTTAAAAATAGTATCAATTTGTTCATTAATAATAGCAATAGAATACTTAATAGGACTATTTTTCGTAAAATCTATATTTTCAATAGTAGTAATAGGAGTATTTACAATAGCATGGCTTGGATTATATATACTATCTGAATTATTAAAACAAGCAATACAGTATAAAGAAGAAAATGAACTTACAATATAAAAATAAAATAAATAAAAATAAAAAATAAAATAAAAAATAAAATAAAAAATAAAATAAAAATAAATAAAATAAAAATAAATAAAATAAAAATAAATAAAATAAAAAATAAATAAAATAAAAAATAAATAAAATAAAAAATAAATAAAATAAATAAATAAAAAAATTAAATAAAATAAAAAAATCTCAAAAATAAAGGAGAGAGAAAAAATATGCCAATAATAGTAAATTTGGATGTAATGATGGCAAAAAGGAAAATATCATCATCAGAATTATCAGAAAAAATAGGGATAACAATGGCAAATTTATCAATATTAAAAACCAACAAAGGAAAAGCAATAAGATTTTCTACACTCGAAAGCATATGTAAAGAACTAAATTGTCAGCCAGGGGATATTTTAGAATATAGAGAAAAATAAATTTATAATAAAAATAAAATAATAAACATTGTAGAATACATAAAAAAGTAGATGGGCATAATAGCAAGAAATGGAGGTGCTATTATGGACTCATATTGGAACAATTCAGTAGAGAGAAAAAAATATGAAAAATTAGAAAAAAACATAGAAACCCAAGTATGTGTAATAGGGGGAGGATTAACAGGGCTTACAACAGCATATTATTTAAGCAAAAAAAATTTAGATGTAGTATTAGTAGAAAAAAGTGAAATTTGTGGTCATACAAGCGGAAACACAACAGCAAAAATAACAAGTCAACACGGATTATTTTACAAATATTTAATAGACTCAGTAGGAGAAGAGCAGGCAAAACAATATTTAAAGGCAAATGAAAAAGCCATAAAAAATATAGAAAAAATAATAGAAGAAGAAAATATAGAGTGTAATTTTGAAAGACAAGATGCATATGTATTTACACAAAAAAACGAAGAATTAAAAAAAATAAAAGATGAAGTCAAAGCGCTTCATTCCATTGGATTTGATAGTGAATTTGTAGAAATAGTAGATGCGCCAATACAAATAATAGGAGCAATAAAATTCAAAAACCAAGCACAATTTAATCCTGTAAAATATGCAAAAGGATTAGCAGAAGCAATTACAAAAAATAATGGAAAAATATACGAACAAACCAAAATAATAGATTTAAAAAGCAAAGAAGGAAAGTATGAAGTAATAGCTGAAAATGGAAAAACAATAAAATCCAAATATGTAGTACTAGCAACGCATTACCCAATAATAAACATACCAGGATTTTATTTTATGAAAATGTACCAAGAAACTTCATATATAGTAGCAGTAGATCCAAAGGAAGAATTATTTTCAGGAATGTATATAAATAGCGAAAATCCAACGTTATCACTAAGAACAACAGAAAACGGCTTAGTACTATTTGGAGGAATGGACCACAAAACAGGTGCAAAAATAGATTTAAAAAATAGTTATAAGTATTTAGAAGAAAAAGCAAAACAAATATATCCAAAATGTGAAGTAAAATACAGGTGGAATACAGAAGACTGTATTTCATTAGACAAAATACCATATATAGGGGAATTTTCTAATTTAATGCCAAATGTATATGTAGGAACAGGTTATAAAAAATGGGGAATGACAACATCAAACGTTGCAGCAAATATAATAAAAGATAAAATATTAGGAAGAGAAAATAAATACGAAGAAGTATTTAAATCAACAAGATTAAAGCCAATAAAAAATTATGAAGAATTAGGAAATATGATAAAAGAAGTAGGAAATTCATTAATATTAAATAAATTAAAAGGAGCGGAAGAACATTTAAATAATTTAGGAGAAGATGAGGGAAAAATATTAGAAATAGATGGAGAAAAATTAGGAGCATACAGAGATAGAGAAAACAGGGTATATGTAGTAAAACCAGTATGCACACATTTAGGATGTGAATTGTCATGGAATAATTTAGACAAAACATGGGATTGCCCATGTCATGGATCAAGGTTTACCTATAAAGGAATATCAATATATGATCCTTCAATAAAAGATTTAAGTATACAAGTATACGATATAAAATAATAATAAAAAATATCCAAAGAAATAGACTAAAAATGAAGTCATTCCTTTGGATATTTTAATTTAAAAGAACGTTATTGATTCAATAAATATCTAAAAATTCGACTAAGGAAGTCATATACAAATTAATACATATATAGACTAACACAAAGCCTTATGGTTCAGAAATTCTATAATCAAATTTTCCGCAATCTTTGCAAGTTCTATAATACTTTGCATAAGAAGGAATATCTGGATGAGAAATTCTATCTGGTTCAGTTACAGGAGAAAATTCTCCCCAAACATGCAACTCAGAACATACTGTAACACCACACTCTTCGCATTTTACACCATTTGTATATCCATCTTTAGAATCAGTAGGCTTTTTACCTTGAACAGCAACAAGATGGTGACCATTCAACTTATCATTTGAAATGCTTTGAACAAAATGAGCATCATGGCAAATTGAGCAAATATTTATTAAACCAATAGTTCCGTGTTGTTCCATATAAGCAACCATTCTATAAGTTTTATGTTCTACTTTTTTGGTAATTTCAACATATTGCTCACCGCAAGTTAAACAAGTATAAGTATCATATTCATCAGAAAATCCATCGGCGTCATGTTTAAAATCTGTATGAATTTTTGGAATATCTGGGTTTGGAGTATGTCCTTTAGCTTCAGACTTAATCACGTCACCTGTTGTATAACCGCAAACAGTGCAAATTTCACCACTTCCAGAATATCCAGGTTCAGTACAAGTTGCTTCTTTTACAGTAATAGGCACTAAAGAATGTTCTGTTTTAGGTATAGTTCTAGATGAAGTATAATTACATCTTGAACATCTAATATTTTCAAAACCTTCAGAAGAGCATGTAGCTTGTTTAACAACAGTTACTATCTCATCATGATCTAATTTATCTATAGTTTGTGCGGTTGAATAACCACATCTTGAGCAAGTCTCTCCACTCGTATTACCTTTGCTTGTGCAGGTAGCTTTTGTAGGAAGCACTTTAATAGTAAAAAGATGTCCTAAAGCAGGTGTAGTTTTAACAACCTCTTCACCGCAAACAGAGCATTTGAATCCTGCTTCGTGTCCAGGTGTATCACAAGTTGCTTCCAAAGCATCTATATGCTCACCTCCATCAGTATGTGCAACCTTAGCAATAGTTTGAGTACTTATTAGCTCATCACAAACAGAGCAATATGTAGAAAGTTCACCTTCATCAGTACAAGTTGCATTTTTAGTTACAACTGGTTCTGAAGGCGTATGGCCTAAAGCAGGTATCTTAATGTCTAGCAAAGTAGCATTACAAACAGAACATTTTGTTCCTAAAGCTAATCCTTCTTCAGTGCAAGTAGGTGCTTTTCTAGGAAGAGTAACCACAGTATGATGAGCAGGTAATACTTCTACATCACTATAATTACATCTAGAACAAGTAGTCTCTTTTTTACCATCTTCTGTGCACGTAAAAGGTGTAGTTTTAGTAGATAAGTCATGACCTAAAGCATTAATTGTTTGTTGAGGTACTAGTATAGTACCACAAACAGAACATTGCCTACCTGCTGTAAGGCCTGTATTCGTACAAGTTGCAGAAACTTCAGGAAGCACTTTTTCACTATGTCCTAAAGCAGGAATTGTTACTACATAACTATCTCCGCAATTACAAGTATAAGTAGTTTTACCTCCTTTGGTGCAAGTAGGAGAAACTACATCCGCAGAATACCTATGATTTGCATATCTACCTTCTCTAATACCGAAAATATAATAGTGTTCAGCAACACCCCTTAAATCATTTTTAAAAGTAGTCTTTAAATCAGCATATGAATTTAAATAGCAATGCATATTAACATTTTCGCTTGGATTTCTACCTTCTTTTATACCAAACACAATATAATGAATATAAGCCTCTAAATAATTATTACCAAAAGCCTTTTTCAAATCGGGATTATTATTCAAATAAAACTTAACATCAAAAAATTCACTGCCACGTCTACCTTCATTTATACCAAAAGTAATAAAGTGATTATAAGCTTCTAAATAATTATTGCCGTAAGCTTTTTTTAAATCAGCATTATTATTTAAATAATACTTAACATCAAAATATGGGCTACCTTGTCTGCCTTCTTTTATTCCAAAGTTAATAAAATGATTATGAGCAGATTGATAGTTAGCTCCAAAAGCTTTTAATAAATCAGCATTAGTATTTAAATAATATTTGGCATCAAAGCATAAACTCGTTTGCCTACCTTCATTTATGCCGAAGTTAATATAATGGTTATATGCGGAATTATAATTGTTTCCAAAAGCAGAACGTAAATCTGAATTTGCACCCAAATAAAATTCGGCACCAAAAGTTGGGCTATCATAAGAAGTTATAGCATTAGTAGTAGCAGAAAACACTAAAGTTAACATAAATGCTACAAATACAACTAAAAGAAACTTATTTAATTTATTCACAAAATCACCCCTTTCGTAATATCATATAACACAATTATATAATGTTATGTGAACTAATTCAATAGAAATTAAGCAATGTAAAATATTACCAAATTTTTTATATCCGTAAGAATTTAGATATGCATTAATAATAAAAATAAAAGCTCTCAAATACACTTGAGAACTTTGGTGCAGCTGACAGGACTTGAACCTGCAACCTTTCGGTTCGTAGCCGAATGCTCTATCCAGTTAAGCTACAGCTACAAATATAAAACATTAGTGAAATTTAGGAGAAACATAAAATCTCCTAAATTT
The DNA here is from genome assembly GCA_947626555.1 of uncultured Clostridia bacterium. Taxonomy (GTDB): domain Bacteria; phylum Bacillota; class Clostridia; order TANB77; family CAG-508; genus UMGS1663. The sequence continues at coordinate 9,989 of CANQSP010000015.1, forward strand.
TTTTACATTCACTTCAAATATTATACATTGAAAAACTATGTTTTTCAAGAGAAAAAATAAAATAAAGAAAAAAAATGCAAAATAGGTAAAGAGAAAAATAGAGGTAAGAACTAAAAAATACAAAATAAAGAAAAATTATGAAAAAATAAATCAATCACAACAGTGAAAAGAATGAGTTCCGTAAGAAAAAATGCAAATAATTATAAAAAACAAAAATTAAAAAAAAAAACAAACGCGAAAAAGCCCGAAAAATGACATAATACAGGAGAAAAAATAGAAACAAAAATCAATTAAAAAAATGTAATGAAAAAAACAAATATAAACAAGCAAATCCGTAATACAAAAACCCCTAAAGTAATATGGAAAATGTAAAAGTATACCAGCAAATAGGCATATTGAAAAAACCAAAAAACTCTTTATAATAAAGATAAATATTAAATAATAAAAATCTCGCATGTCGAAAAGGAGAGGAATATAGTGAATCAGAAGAAAAAGATGAAAAGCAAAAAAATATTAATACCGACTACGCTAATTGCATTAATAAGTTGTGCAGTTTTTTTTATAATTGCATTTTTTATAAATTCGCAAACTGGCGTCATTAAAATGTTAGAAGACAGTTTTGGAAAAAACAATTTGGAAAGTATGACAAATGCAAAATATCATGTTAGTTTTTACGATGGAAATGGTAATAAAGTGTGGGAAACAGAGGTAGAAGAAGGTTGGACGTTAATCACAGAAGGAGAGCCAAGTGAGGAAGAGAAAACCTTTACATATGGAGGAGAAATTCCTAAAAGAGACAATCGTACATTCGATGGATGGGTTTCAAGTACTGGAAGTTTCGAAATAACACAAGATACAGAATTTACAGCATATTTCCTAGAAGATACCAGGTATGTTATGACATTTAGATACATTTCAACAAATGAAGTTATTGTAGCAGACACATTTGTTACAATATTAACCATAGATTCACAATATTCATATGAAAGTCCAAAAGTAGAAGGATATACTCCAGACATTGAGGTTTTTGAAGGAACACTTACAGAAGATAAATTTAGAGAATTATCAAAAATGAGTAATGTTACAATGCAATGGGAAAATAACCATACGTCATGCACAATAATAATAACAATAACATACGAACCAGCGGACTCATCATACAAAATAGTGCATTTAAGACAAAATACACAAGGAGATGGTTACGAAAAATATGAAGAAGAAGAAATAAAAGAAGGAGTAAAAGTAGGAGATATTGTAACAAGTACAGGAAGAGAAAAAGAATACACAGGATTTAAGAAAAATGATACATTAACTACATCAGCAGAAACGGTAAAGGCAGATGGAACAACAGAAATTAAAATTTATTATGATAGAGAAACATATTACATATACTATGATTCTAAAGGTGGAACATATTATGACCCACAACCAATTTTATATGAAGCACCAATATCAGTTGTAGATAATCCTTCAAGAGATGGTTATAGATTTGTAAATTGGACGTGGTCACAAACTCAAAATGGAGAAGCAATAACAAAGCCAGATACTATGCCAAACTATGATTTATATGCGTTTGCAAATTGGAGAAGTGTAGAAACAAACTATAGTATCTCATATTATGTAGAAAATGCAGACAATGATGAATATTCAATTTTAGGAGAAGCAAGTTCAAAAACATTAAGTGAAGACAAAATAGATTTAGATACTGAAAAAAGCAACATAGAAGCAGGTTTTAAAAGTGTAATTGGCTCAGGAGAATATAGCTATTACACATACAATAGAGAAATGACAGTAAGTCAAAATACAGAAACAGATTTAACAATAAATGGTGATGGTTCTACAATTATTAAAGTTTACTATAAAAGAAATACATATACACTAACATTCCATTTAGGAACAAAATCAGGAAGCAGTTATAGAATATATACAAGTACTTCACCATCAAGTACAACGAGTACTACTCAAGTGGTAACATTAAACATGGGAGAAGATACATATACAATAGGTGAAGAAGAATATAAAATAACTGCAAAATATGGTCAAAATATAGCAGATTTATGGCCAACAGTTGGATTACACATACAGCCTCAAAGCATAAGAGCAACAAGAACATATTATGCATACGCATGGTTATATAGAAAAGGAGGTTCAAGTAGCTATACATCACAAGTTTCAGGAATATACACAATGAACAAAGACTTAATATACAATAATGCAGGTAGTGAATTTTATTTACAATGGTCTACAAGTCAACCAAATTATACGGTACATTATATGTTTGAAACATTAGACAATTCAGGAACATTATATAGTGGAAGTTATAGTTATTATAAAAACCATTATTTTGAAGAAAATGAATCTCTTCAAGTTAAAGTTTCAAATACTAGTATGGGATATAAAACCATAGATGGATATAACTACTCTAGTTCAGCAGAATCAGAAAGAAAAAATTATGATATATATTTATATTATTTAAGAAATGAATATACATTAACATTTTATAGTATAAATGAAACAATACTTCCAGACTTAAGCGATATAACTTTAGGAAATGGTATATCTAAAGGAGATGGAGTATTAAATATAAAATATGGAGCAGATATTAGTGAACTATCAGAAGCAATACTTCATCCACATGATTATAGTGGAAGTGCATTAGGAACAGGGGAATGGCAATTTGAACAATGGTATACAGATATAAATGCAACAATACCTATGGTATGGGAAAACGCAACAATGACAGATAGTATGATGTTATATGCAAAATGGATTGCTCCAACATATGAAGTAACATACAATACAGATGGAGGAAAATGGCTTGATAGTAGCGAAATATATACAAATGAAAAAGAAGGAATATATAAACGAGTAGTAGATGAAGAAACTGTATTAACACCACCAATAGAGCCAACAAAACTTGGATACTACTTTGATGGATGGTATTATATAGATATGACAACAGGAGACGAAAGAGAAGTAAAATATTTATTTAGTGAATCACAAAAAGTATACGATAATATAGTATTAACAGCAAAATGGACACCACGTACAGACGTAGAATACACAGTAAAATATGTAGAAGCACAATTTGAAGATGGAGTGTTAATAACAGATATAAGTAAATATAGTGATATGGTAGAAGTAGCATCACCAAAAATAGTAAAAGACAATGCATTTGGAAGTGTGGTAACAGAAGATGCAATTTTAGTTAATTCAAAAGAGGCAGGAAGGTTCTACATTTCAGATGCAAGACAAAAAACAATAATATTAGACAAAGAAAACGACAAAGATAACATAATATATTTCTTCTATGCAAAAGTAGAAAGTGCAAAATATACAGTATATTATGTAAAAGATACAGGAGTAAAATATAAAGAAGGTGACATTCCACCTAGAGAAGAATGGTTAGCAGAACCAACAAATGGATTAGCAACAGAATTAGAAAATGCAATAGTTACAGTAGAATATCAAGAGATAGCAGGTTATGTACCAAATGCATTAAGCCAAACATTAATGTTAGTAATGGATGAAAAATTAAATACTATATATTTCTATTATACAGAAAATAACCAACAAGGTGAATATAAAATAAACTTCTGGTTCATGAATGAACAAGGAGGTTATGCAGGAGAACCAGATTATACAGTTTCAGGAGAAATGAGTGTTGGAAGTACAATTTATGTAACACAATATGGTGACTACTTAAGCCTAAGTGACAAAAGATATATAGGTCACGTTTTAGATGAAGACCATAGTGATACATATTCAATAGTAACTTCCACAGAAGATGTTGCAATACTAGATATATTCTTCAAAAATGCAACATATCAAATAACATTCCATACACAAGGGGGAACATGGAAACAAGAAGGTGAAGAATATAAACAAATAGATAGTAATACATACAAAACAGAAGTTACATATCCAAACATACTAGTAAGACCAATTAACCCAGAAAAACAAAATTCAGAATTAGTAGGTTGGCATGAAGTAACAACAGGGGAAGAAAAGAGTGTTAGTAGCACAAAATTCACATATGGTCAGCCAGTAACAAGAGATTTAGACTTATATTTAGTATGGAAAGATAAAAAAGAAATAAGTATACAAAAAATATGGGTAGATGATAATGACAGAGATGGAAGAAGACCAACAAAAATAGAAGTAGGTTTATTACAAGATGGTGCAAAATACAAAGATGTAGATATAACACGAAACAATAAAATAGAAGATAATAAATGGCAAGTAAAAAGCAATGAATACAAATACAATTACAACAACGCAAAAGTGGTATTTGTATATGAGGAAAATGGAGTAAAGAAAATTAGCGTAGATCCAATGAATAAAGAAATTACAGAAATACTAATGATTGCAGATTCAGAAAAATTAGTAAGCGGAGCAAACTTAGACGAAGTACAAAAAGAAGCGGTTTATACAATAGAAGAAAAAGAAATAGACGATTACATTACAGAATATAATCAAGAAACATTAACAATAACAAATACACACGAAGTAGCAGTTACAGAAAAATCAGTAATGAAAGTATGGGAAGATGGCGATGATAGAGACGGGCTAAGACCAGAAAATATAACAGTACGACTATTTGCAAATGGTGAGCAATACAAAGAAGATATCGTGCTAGATGAGACAAATGATTGGCAATACGTATGGCAAGACCTATATGTATATGAAGGCGGAGAGCCAATAGATTATACATTAGAAGAAGTATCAGTAGATGGATATGATACACACATCATGCATACAAGAGCAATAGCACAATCATTTATAATAAGAAATATGCACGACCCAAAAACAATAGAAAAAACAGTAACAAAAATATGGGACGATGGTGAAAATCAAGATGGAAAAAGACCAGAAAAAGTAGTAGTAAACTTATTAGCAAATGGAGAAATACTAGAAGAAGAGCAAGTAGAATTAAATCAAACAAATGACTGGACGCATACATGGACCCTATATAAAAACAATGAAGGAGAAGAAATTACATACAAAATACAAGAGGTAGTACCAACAGAATATGAAGCAGAATATCAAGAAGACGATCAAGGAAATGTAACAATAACAAATAAATATACACCAGCAAAAACAAACAAAACAGTAACAAAAGTATGGAGTGACAAAGAAAATCAAGATGGAATACGTCCAGAAAAAGTTTACGTAAGACTATATGCAAACAATCAATATAAAGAAGAGCAAATATTAAATGAGCAAAATAATTGGACATATGAATGGAATAACTTAGACGTATATGCAAACGGAAATCCAATAGCATACAGAGTAGAAGAAGCGGATGTACCAGGTGGTTATAATGTAAGTTACAATCAAGATACATTAACAGTAACAAACACACATGAAGTAGAAAAAATAAGCAAAACAGTAACAAAAGTATGGAATGATAGCAATGATCAAGATGGAAAAAGACCAGAAAGCATAGACGTAAAACTATATGCAAACGGAACAGAGGTACAACAAGCAACTTTATCAGAGGCAAATGGTTGGACACACACATGGGACAGCCTAGATAAAAATAGTGGTGGACACGAAATACTATATACAGCAAGAGAAGAAACAAAAGTAGGAGAATACACAACAAATTATAATGACGACACATTAACAATAACAAATTCATACGAGCCAAAGAAAATAGATAAAACAGTAACAATAAAATGGGAAGACAAGAGTAACCAAGATGGAATACGACCAGAAAATGTAAAAGTAGAATTATATGCAAACGGTACATTAGTAGGAGAGCCTATAACCTTATCTTACGAAGACTTCGAAGGAGATAATTGGCAATACGTATGGGAAGATTTACCTCAATACAGCAATAAAGTTGAAATAGAATATAAAGTAAAGCAAACAACAAATGTAGGAGAATATACTACAACTTATAGTGACGACACATTTACAATAACAAATTCATATACCCCAAAAGTAGCAGATAAAACAGTAACAAAAATATGGAGAGATGCAGACGATAAAGAGCATATAAGACCACAAAGTGTAACATTACAATTATATGCAAATGGAGAACCAGTACAAGGACCAGTAACATTAACTGTAGCAAATGCTACAGAAGGAACAAATAACTGGAAATATACATGGAAAAACTTAGATGTTTATGCTCATGGAGAACCAATAGTATACACAGTAAAAGAACCTACAGTTCCGGACAAATACGGAGTATTATACAATCAAAAAACACTAACAGTATATAATGCATTCCCACCAGAAGTAGATGTAGATGTAACAAAAATATGGGAAGATGAAGAAAATGCAGATGGAAAAAGACCAGAAAGTATAACAGTACAACTAAAAGCAGATGATGAAAATTATGTAATAGATGGAGTAAACGTTGGTAAAGTTGAACTAAACGAAGCCAATAACTGGACATATAAATGGGGATTTATTGAAAAATATAATGGAGAAACAGAAGAAAAATATCACTATTCAGTAGAAGAAATAGACCCTATAACAGATTACGAAACAAGTTATAAAGCAATAGCAGACGAAGAAGATTCAGAATATGAATATCAATTTGAAATAATAAATACACATCCAGTAGAAAAAATAAAAAGAACAGTAAAAAAGGAATGGGACGATAATGAAAACCAAGACGGAAAAAGACCAGCACAAATAACAGTAAATTTATTAGCAGATGAACAAATAGTAGATACAGTAACATTAAATGATGCAAATGGCTGGACATACACATGGGAAGCAATAAATAAAAACAAATTAGGAGAAGAAATAAACTATACAGTTGAAGAAGTAGAAGTAAATGGATATACAAGTTCAGTAGAATATGATGATGCAACACAAACATTTACAATCAAAAATCATCATGATATAGAAAAGGTAAAAAGAACAGTAACAAAACAATGGAATGACCAAAATGATCAAGATGGAAAAAGACCAGCAGATGTAACAGTACAATTAAAAGCAAATAATGTAGCAAGCGGAGAGCCAGTAGTTTTAACACAAGCAGAAGGTTGGACACACACATGGGAAAACTTAGACAAATATCAAGGTGGAGATGAAATAGAATACACAGTAGAAGAAATAGAAGTACCAGGGTATACAACACAGTACAAGCAAGATGAAGACAAAAACATAATAATAGAAAACACACATACACCATCAAAAATAAATAAAACAGTAAAGAAAGAATGGAGCGACAATAACGACCAAGATGGAATAAGGTTACATAGTGTATTTGTAGTATTAAAAGCAAATGGTGTAGTATGCAGTGAAGAAGTAGAGTTAAAACAAGAAAACGGTTGGACATACACATGGCAAAACTTAGATGAGTATGAAAACAAAAATAAAATAATATATGAAGTAGAAGAAAAAACAAAAATAGAAGGTTACACAGCAAGTTACAAAGAAGATGAAAGTGGAACAATAACAGTAACAAATAGCCATACACCATATACAGTAAAAACAACTGTAACAAAACAATGGCAAGACAATGAAAATCAAGACGGAAAAAGACCAGAAAGTATACAAATACAATTAAAAGCAGATGGAACAGCATATGGTGAGTCAGTTATACTAAATAATGCAAATGAATGGTCATATACATACGATAATTTACCAGAAAGAAAGGTAATAGAAACACAAACCGGAAAAACAGTACATTATATAGAATATACAGTAGAAGAAATAGTGCCACAAGGATATCAAGCAAGTTATAAAAAAGATAGTACAGGAAACATAACAATTACGAACACACATACTCCGGAAAAAGAGCAAAAACAAGTAAATGTTTATTGGGTAGACAAAAACAATGCAAACAACACAAGACCAATAGATATAACAATACAACTTTATGCAAATGGTGAACCATATGGAGAAGAAGTAATATTAGGAACAAAAACAGACATGACAAATATATGGGAAGACATAGACAAATTTAGTGGTGGAGCACCAATAACATACACAGTAAGGCAAAAAGACGAAATTACTGGATATACAACAACATATAGTGAAGATGAGAACGGAATACTTACAATAACAAATACACTAAATCAATATGACTACACTGTAAAATATTATTATGATGGAAAAATTAATACAGAAAAAACAGAAAATTTAAGAGCATATTATGGAGACAAAATCACGACCTACACAAATAATCAATTAAAAAATTATCATTTTGTAGAAGATAAAAACATCCCATTAATAATTACAACAGATAAAAATCAAAATATAATAGAAGTATTTTATGAAAGAGATGAAAACCAAGTACAAATAAAATACGTAGATAAGTATACTAATGAACCAGTAGCAGAAAATGTAACACTAAAAGGAAAAATAGGAGACCCATATGATATAGTACCATACGAAAGAGAAGTAAGTGATTACACATTAGTACAATGGCCAGAAGAAAAAACAGGAGTATTTGAAGAAGACCCTATAGAAAAAACATATTACTATGCAAAAAATACAAAAGTAACAGCAAAATATTTAGAAAAAGGAACAAATCAAGTATTAGATGCAGAAGAAGTAATAACAGGACATCAAGGTAAAGCCTATACAACAAAGAAAAGAGAAATAGGAGGATATACATTTGTAGAATCAACAAAAAATACAGAAGGAGAAATGCCAAGAGAAGAAAGCGAAGTAATATACTATTATGCAGAAAATACAGAAGTTATTGTAAAATATGTAGATAGAGCAAATAAAGAAATTATAACAGAAGAAGACGAATACATAATAAAAGGGTATGAAGGAAAAGAATACAGTGCAGAGCAAAAGAAAATAGAAGGATATACATTTGTAGACAAAACAGAAAATGCAGAAGGAACAATGACAAAAGAGCCACAAAAAGTAACAATGTATTATGCAAAAAATTCAAAAGTAAAAGTAAAATACTTAGAAAAATCATCTAATAAAGTATTAAAAGAAGAAAAAATAGAAGGATATGAAGGAAAAGAATATAAAACAGAACAAAAGAAAATAGAAGGTTATACATTTATAGAAGCAACAAACAATACACAAGGAAACATGGAAAGAGAAGATATAGAAGTAACATACTATTATGCACAAAACAGTATAGTAAGAGTACAACATATAGATAAAGAAAATAACAAAGTATTAAAAGAAGTAATAATAGAAGGAAAAGAAGGAGACGTAGTAAAAACCTCAGCAATAGAAATAGAAGGATATGTACTAAAAGAAGCACCAAAAAATGAAAATGTAACGATGACAAAACAAGAAATAATAGTAAAATACTACTATTCACATATATCACAAGGAGTTATAGAAAAACATATAGATGATGTTACAGGAGAAATATTATATAGTAAAACACACGAAGGAGCAAAAGGAGATAGCTATGAAATAAAAGCAAAAGAATTTGAAGGATATGACTTAGTAGAAGAAAAATTACCAAATAATAGTAAAGGAACAATGACAGAAGAAACGATAGAAGTAATATATTACTATGTAAAAAGAGCACAAGTAAGAGTACAATACATAGACAAGCAAACAGATGAACAAATAGAAAAAGAATTAATAAAAAAAGGTCACGAAGGAGATAAATACAAAACAGAGCAAAAAGAAATAGAAAATTATGTATTTGTAGAAAGTACAGACAACACAGAAGGAGAAATGCAAGTAAAAGTAAATGAAGACGGAACATTCAATATAGAAATAATAGTAAAATATTATTACATCAAAAAATCAAAAGGAGTAGTAGAAAATTATATAGACGAAGCAACAGGAAAAATACTAGAAACAAAAGAATATACAGGTAAAGTAGGAGATTCATATATCACATATCCAAAAGAGTTTGCTGAATATGATTTATTAGAAGAAAAAATTCCACAAAATGCACAAGGAACAATGCAAGAAGAATTAATAGAAGTAAACTATTACTATATTCAAAAAGCAAAAGTAACAGTACAATATATAGACGTACAAACTAAAGAAACATTATATGAAGAAGAAATATTAGGACATGAAAAAGACAAATATGAAACAAAACAAAGAGAATTTGATAACTATGATATAGTAAAAGAAAAACTACCACAAAATAAAACAGGAGAAATGACAAAAGAAAACATAGTAGTAAAATATTATTATATAAGAAAAACAGAAGTAGAAGTAAAATACATAGAAAAAGAAACAGGAATAGTAATAGCAGAAAAACAAATAATAGTAGGACATGTAGAAGATTCATATGAAAGCAAACCAAAAGAGATAAAATATTATAAATTTGTAGAAAGTACAGAAAACGCAAAAGGCAAAATGACAAAACAAAAAATAACAGTAATACACTATTATGAAAAACTAATATTTAATATGCAAGTAAGCACAGAAGGCATAATAAAAGATGGAGTAACAGCATTAACAGAAAGCGATTTATACAAAATAGAAATTCCATCACAAGAAATAGGAAAAACAAACATGAAAATAACTTACTTAATAAGAATAAAAAATATAGGACAAATAGAAGGTTATGTAGAAGAATTAAAAACAAAAATACCAGAAGGATTTACATTTAGGCAAGAAGAAAATAACCTAAATTGGAAAAATGATGGAGGAATAATAACAACAACAGATTTAAAAGAAAAACAGCTAAAACCAGAAGAATATATAGATATACAATTAGTATTGAGATGGGTAGGTAACGATGATGCAATATTTGGAGCAGCAATATCTGAATTTACACTATCAAAATTAGGAAATCCTGCACTTTTTGAAGATATTAATTTGAAAAATAATACGTCAGATACAACAATATTAATGTCAATAAAGACAGGAGAAGATAATAGTTTAATAATAAAAGTAATAACAAGTATAATATCAGTATTAACATTAGTAGCAGTTATATTATGGGTATTAATTAAAAGAAATAATAAAAAAATAAAAACAAACAAATAATGTGCACAAAAAAAGGGATGTAAAGCTAAATAAGAGTATATCGGAAAGTTTGTGTAAACTTTAAACTTCTTATGATAATTTTTCTGAATTTTAATAATTGAATTGACAAAATTTTATTTTTAAAATAAATATATATATTATCTTATGATATATGAAATTGTCAAGGTACAATTATCAAGCATGTTGAAATTTCATTTTTTACATGCTTGAATTTTTATATTAATATGGTAAAAATTACCATTAATTAATAACTTTGACATAATTATATATTTTTTCGCTTTTTCCGCCAAAAAACGCAAGAACAAGAACTTACTTTTGGAGAAAAAACGAAAAAAAAATATCATATAAAGATAGAATGGGATAAAAAAGATAATGATTCTAGTTATGCTGATAAAGAATTAAAACTAATTATTGATTTAAAATCAACACAAGTAGTTAAGGAGTCTTAATATGGTAACAGTAAAAAAACATTAAAAGTGTTATTTTGGATAGTTGTTATTGCCATAGCAATTTATAGTACGATTATAATATTTCAAAAAATAGTTTATAAAAATGAAATCCCTAATTTTTTTGGATATAAAAGCTTTATTGTTGTTACAGGAAGTATGGAACCCACTTTAAATGTTGGAGATATAGTTTTTGTAAAGGAAACAACTGACATAAAAGAACAGGACATTATTTCATTTAAAGAACAAAATGCAATAATTACTCATAGAGTAGTGGGAATAAAGAGAGAAAATGACAAAGATTACTATATTACTAAAGGAGATGCAAACTCTGGCAATGATACAGAGTTAGTAAGTATAGAAGATGTTGAAGGAAAGTATAGTTTCAAAATTTTATGGGTAGGTAATGTAATATTATTTTTGCAAAAACCTGTTGTGTTGATTATTTTATTTTTGATTTTATTAGTTGTTTTTGTAATTGAACCTAAAAAATCAAAAGAAGTCTAAGACATTTGAAAGGAAAGTGATTTTTTAATGAATAAGAAAAAAGTAATTATTTTTATATTTATTACACTTGTTGTTATTGCATTTTCAATAACTTGTGGAAAAACTTATGCTAAATATGTATTAACTAGACATTATGAAGTTACTTTTTCATCACTCCCTTTTTATTTTGATGCAGAAGCAAAAGCAACGAAAAATGACTATATAAAAGAAGAAGATAAAAATATAACAGTAGAAATAACTATAAAAAACAATGATGGAACAAACTACAATGAATATGAAACAAAATATGAAATAACATGTAAAAACAGTAATTTCACAATGACAGGAACAAATACAGGAAGTATAGAAAATACGAAAACCGATAAAAAAGTAACATTACAATTTACACCCAAAGATGAAGGACAATTAAATACAACAGAAGAAATAATATTAAAAATAAAATCAACAGAACCATATGTAAAAGAGATAGAAAAAACAATAAGTATAAAAGTAAAAGAAAAGATAAGTATAGGAGAGGCAATAAATGCAGAAAAATATGGAATGAAAGTTAAAAACTATACAACGGAAAAAGTAGAAGTAGGATGTTGGAGACTATTTTACCAAGATGAAGACTATACATACCTAATATCAGATAACGTAATTAATTTAGTTCAGTCATTGGAAAATTTATATAAAGAGGCAGGATATGATGATTATACAGGAGCAGATGTAAGTGAAGTAGGACAAGGACTAAACCCTATGCTTAAAGAAAAAGGGGGATTTTCAGCAAGCAATACATATAAAAATATAAAAGCAGTAGCATATTTGACAAACCCAGATCAATGGCAGAAATATAAAAGTGATGATGCAGAATATGCAATAGGAGGACCAACAATAGAGTTATTGGTAAAATCATTTAATGCAACAGTGGAAGTAGAAGAAGACGGAAGAAGAAGAATTAGCGCATTAGGTGTAGATGAAGGAGTTGGTTATAACAATGCAGGAGCATCGGGTTTGTTTCTTCCAAACTATAACCATGGAATATACAACCATGAAGCCTTCAAAGGTGCTATGTGGGAACTAGGATCACCCGCTAGATTACAAGAAAACGGCAGTACAGATCTTGTAAAACATGTGACCCAAGAGTATAAAGGCATAAGTGACGGAGGAGTTAACATGACATGTAGTGTTCGCCCATTAGTTTGTATTCGCACATCTGTATTTGAATCAAACTATGAAACGAGTTTGGTAGATGAATAATAATACTGACATATAAAATATTGGTAAGATTAGAATATAAATTAAGATTATATAGTAAAAACAGAAGCAACATTATGTGTACTGCTTCTGCTTTTGCTTTTAATAATCACATATCTTATTTTTGAGAATTTTTCAGAATGCAAAAAAATAATGCTATTCACTAAATCCCTTAGAAAATAGCACTTTTGAATCTGTTGACTATTTTTTAATTTTCTTGAATTTCCTTCAAAAACTGGTCTTTTTGGTCGAGGTGACCATTTAAAAAAAGCTATACCTACTGAGAATACTGAATTACAAAAAACATTATCAAGCAATCTGTAAGCAGTTGTTCCTTGAAGGTTGAAAAAGTTTTAGAAAGAATGAGAAAGTCTAAAAATATTTTTTATAAAATAAAAATGAATAATTTAATTTTAGTTATAAAATAATATTTGCAGTTCCAAAATAAAAAAATTAAATTTTGCGAAATAAAATAAAAAATTTCTACATATCATTTCGCAAAAACAAAAAAGTTGATTTTTGCGAAATGAATTGATTGTGTAACGAAAACCCCCTGTTTTACAGGAGGTTCTAAATAACAGTTCAGAATTAAAAATTGGTACATCCGATTTTTTATTTCTAATATTAACAACGACTGAAGATTAAAAATCTTACGGTTAAAATTAAAATTTTTATCCCTCTCACTATATAAAGTAATCTAGATATCATTTTGTGCATGCAAATTTAAAATTTCTTATATATTTTTCAATAGTAAATAACACTTCAGAATCGAAAAAGTGGACATTTAATTTTTTAAAAAGTAAAAAATATTTTGTTTAATTGAAAATTATTGCCAAAAACGGCAAAAAATTTCAGTGTTCTGACTACATAAGAAACTACACAAGAAAAAATAAAAAAATGCTAATGTTCGCTTTTAAATACTTGATTTATATGATATAATAACTTTGAATTTTGGGAGGTACAAAATGAAAATAGATTATCCACCATATAAAATAACTGATAAAATATTAAATTATGTATCAGATATTATGAAAAAAATAGGAGAAGCAAACTATTTTGAAAGTCTAAATAGATTTCCAGAATTAAGAAGAAAAACCAGAATAAGGTCAATTCATTCTTCATTGGCCATTGAAAATAATCAGTTATCATTATTTCAAGTAGAAGATGTAATAAATGGTAAACTTGTAATTGGTGAGCAAAAAGATATCCAAGAAGTTAAAAATGCATATAAAGCTTATGAACAAATTGATAAATTAAATCCTTATTCTGTAGAAGATTTAAAAGAGGTACACAAAATTCTTACTTTTCTAATTCAAGAAGATGCTGGAAAATTTAGAAATCATGGAGAAGCTGTTTATGATGGGGATGTTCAAATTTTTATGGCTCCACCACATAAATTAGTTCCTGGTTTGATGGATAATTTATTTAATTGGATGAATGAAGTAAAAGATAAAATAAATCCACTTATACTTTCTTCAATATTTCATTATGAGTTTGTATTTATACATCCTTTTTCAGATGGAAATGGTAGAACTGCTAGATTATGGCAAACAGCTATCCTTTCACATTGGGATAAAGCATTTACTTATTTGCCTATTGAAAGTATGATAAAGAAAAATCAAGAAGAATATTATACTGCTATTCAAAATTGTAATAATAGTGGAGAATCAACGGAATTTATAGAATTTATGCTAAAAGTTATAGATGAAGCTGTTGATGACATGACAAAAATTCAAATAACTACACAAGAAACCACACAAGAAACTACACAAGAAAAAATAATTAAATTGATCAAGAAAAACCCAAGTATTACTCAAACACAGATGGCAAAAGCACTTGGGTTATCACGAGATGGAATATCATATAATATAAAAAAATTAAAAGAAGAAGGAAAATTAGAAAGAACTCGGATCTACTAAAAAAGGGACTTGGAAGATAGAGAAAAAGTAAATATTATTTTAATTTCTAGTATTTGATTGATAATGAAAGTTTAGATTATTATAATTAATTAAAATAAAATGCTCTATTAATTAAGAACACTAATAAATTTTTAAACAATTAATAAATATATTTTGAATAGGAATAAGAGAATTTTTATGAAGCTGAGAACTGTTAAAATAAATAATTACAAATCATTTGGAGAAGAAGATAATGTTTTATTTATAGATAAATTAAATGTAATTATAGGAAAAAATGAATCTGGAAAATCTAATTTAATTGATGCTCTTGCAAACATAAATTATATAGGAGCAACGGATAAAGAGTATTTTAGTAATAAAAATGTAAAAAGCAGTAAGAATTTAAATATAATCTTAAATTTTGAAACAGATGGTACAAAGGAATTTATAGATAATTTTGAAGGAAATGCCCAGATAACACTGGACTCTTATAATAATTATTTACTTTCTGGTGATTTATCAAAATATATAGAAAACAATAAAAAATATAATGAAATACTAAGTAACATAAATATATTAGTACAAAAAGATATTATATTTCCATCAAAAGATGATTTAATTAAATTTAATAATTTAGTAGATGATTTGAAAAATGCAAAAACAAAAATTTTTATCAATAATGACTATTATATACATATAATTAATTTTTTAAAAGAAAGTAATATAAAGGATTGTATTACTTTATCAGAATTAATTGAACAAGCTATTAATTTTCTTAAAAAGATATACGTTAATTTTCCACGCTTTGTAAAGATTGAAAATAAAATGTTAAAAAGTACATATAATGTTCAAGAAATAGAAAATTTTTCAGAGCCATTTTTAAGAAATTTTTTAATACAATGTGGCATAAATATAAATATGCTAATAGAAACTTTAAAATCTTCAGATATTGATAAAATAAAAAAATTTGAAGAATATATGAATGACAAAACAGAAAATTTTTCTCATATATTTAATGAATTTTACGATGCTGACAATATAAAAATAAAAATTACAATTGACAAAAACAAAATAAACATTATTGTGGATACACATAATGAAAATTTACAATATGAAGAAAGAAGTAATGGACTTAAATGGTATATAGGATTATTAATACAATTGTTAACTATAAATGGTAATATAAATAGTATATCAACATGCAATGTAATACTGATTGATGAGCCAGCAGTTTATTTACATCCTAATGCACAAAGAGAAGTATTAAGATTGTTTGCAGATTTCGTAAAAAGGAGAGGAGGTATCCATCAATTAATTTATACTACACATTCACCATTCATGATAGATACTGAAACAGTTCAAAATGTAAGAGCTGTAGTTAAAGATAATAATGGAATTTCTCATATACACAATAAAATAACTACAATGCCTGCAAATTCTAAGTCAACATATGATACTATTACACCTTTAATAAATGCAATTGGATTAAATCTAAGTTATAATATTGGACCTGCATTTGATAGTCAAAATGTAATTGTAGAAGGAATGTCTGATTATTTTTATTTAAATGGCTATTATAGAAGTAAACAAATTGAAAATATCCCTAATATTATTCCATCTACTGGTGGAGATAATATTTCAGCAATTGCATCAATCTTATTTGGTTGGAAATGTAAATTCAATATATTATTAGATCAAGATGATAAAGGACGTTCTGTATATGATAGCATAAACGATTCAAAACAATCATTTTTAGATAAATTAATTTTTGTAGATAATAATACTCAAAAAGTTTCTGGAAAGAGATTTGAAATAGAAGATCTATTTTCTATTAAGGACAAAATAAGATTTGGAATGTGTAATGAAGATTATAATGAACATAAATATAATTATTCTTATATTGTTTATAATAAAATTTTGTATGAAAATGTAAGTTATGACGAAAAAACTATAAAAAATTTTGATGAACTAATTGAAAAAATAAACAATTTAAATATGGAGGAATGAACATGACAGAAAAAGAACAAAAGCAAGCAGCAAAACAATTTTCAGAGTTTTGGAAAGATAAGGGATATGAAAAGGGTCAATCTCAGGTATTTTGGTATTCATTGTTAAATGAAGTTCTTGGAATTGAAAATCCTAAGGAATTTATAGAGTTTGAAGATAAAGTACATATAGATGAAACTTGATGGTTATATTCCTTCAACTAAAGTATTAATTGAACAAAAAAGTATAGAAAAAGATTTAAGAAAAGCAATTAGACAGTCAGATGGTTCTCTTTTAAATCCATTTCAACAAGCTAAAAATATATTGCAGAGATACCTTTATCTAAACATCCTAAATGGGTTATAACTTGTAATTTTAAATCTTTTCTAATTTATAATATGGAAAATCCTAATGGTGAACCTGAAGAAATATATTTAAAAGATTTAGAAAAAGAGTATTATAGGCTTCAATTTATTGTAGATACTGAAAATGAAAATTTAAAAAAAGAAATGGAAATATCTATACAAGCTGGTGAACTTGTGGGAAAAATATATGATGAAATTTTACCATTATACAAAAATCCAGAAAGTGTAAATTCTTTAAAAAGTTTAAATATGCTGTGTGTTAGATTAGTATTTTGTTTATATGCTGAAGATGCTGGATTATTTGGAAGACATCAAATGTTTCATGATTATTTGAAAAAAATTGAGACTAAAGATTTAAGAAGGGCTTTAATAGATTTGTTTAAAGTATTAGATCAAAAACCAGAAGAAAGAGATCTATATATTGATGATGAATTAGCAGCTTTTCCTTATGTTAATGGTGGATTATTTGCAGATGAAGATATCGAGATTCCAAATTTAAATGATAAAGTAAAAGAATTATTACTCTCTAATGCAAGTGAAGATTTCGATTGGAGTGATATTAGTCCCACAATTTTTGGCGCTGTTTTTGAAAGTACATTGAATCCTGAAACTCGTAGAAGTGGAGGAATGCACTATACTTCTATTGAAAATATTCATAAAGTAATTGACCCATTATTTTTAGATGAATTAAAAAAAGAATTAAATGAAATATTGTTGATAAAAGTTTTAAAAACAAAAAAGAAAAAATTTCTTAAAAAATCCTTTAAAATGGTCGAGGTGACAGGGATCGAATGTGAACAAATACTTATTTTCAAATATTTTATAATGCTTCAAAGTGTTGAAAAATCAATTATTTTTCGTATTTTCTTTTGTTGAAATATTATTAAATATTTTTATTATTTTTAATTTTCGTCACTTTTTCGTCACTTTTTTATAAGCATTTTGCTAATAAGATCTTAACATATCTTTTTATAATTTTAACAAAATTTTATTGAATATAATCACACATTTTTGAAGATAATAATATATTATTGTATACATTTTGTTGACGAATGTATACATTTTGTAGTATAATATTATATATAATAAGAAGAAGGAAGTGATAAAAATGTCTACTGTAAGAATAAATGATAATATAAGAAAAGAGGTTACTCCAATATTAGATGATTTAGGATTATCTTTAAGTGAAGCTATAAATATATTTTTACATCAAATTAAATTGAATAATGGTATTCCCTTTAGTTTAAGAAGAAATAAGATTATTGAATTAAATGATGGATATGGTTCTTATATTTGTGAATATGGTCATTTACACGATTACAGTAAAATTAACCTAAAGGAATTGGAAAAAGAAGCTAAAAATAATAAGTCTTATGACAATTTTGAAGATTTAATGAAAGATTTAGATGAGGAATAAAATTATGTATAAAATTGAAGTTTCAAATAAATTTAAACAAAGTTTAAAAAAGTTAAAGAAAAGGCGGATTTAATTTTGATTTATTAGAAAATGTAATCAATATTTTATCTAACGGTGAAACATTGCCGGAAAAATATAAAAATCACACTTTAAAAGGAGAATTAAAGGGATTTTATGACTGCCATATATTACCTGATTTAGTCTTAATATACAAAATTGAAAAAGAACAATTAGTATTATTACTTCTTGATATTGAAACTCATTCAAATTTATTTAAATAATTGATTTATAAGCTTTATAAAGGGTGTATTGAAATACACTCTTTGTATTTCTTTTTATGGAGTATAAAATATCCAAAATATTTTAGAAAACTTTGTAAAATCTACTATTTTTTATCTGTCATAAAATATTAATACAGATTAGAAGCGGATAAAATTATTTGTTTTTACTAATTTCCCGCTTCTTTCTTATTTAATTTACATTTCTAATAAACTCTATTTTTAAAATTTCGTCACTTTTTGAAGTACAAATAAAAATAGCAAGTTCTAAATTACTTGCTATTTTTGCATTTTACTCTATAAAAGAGTGGTCGAGGTGACAGGGATCGAACCTGCGACCTCATGGTCCCAAACCACGCGCTCTACCAACTGAGCCACACCTCGATTACTAAACACTAATATAATATAACATATTTTTTTTATTTTTGCAAGGCTTTTTTATATTTTATAAAAATTTGTATGTGGGTTTGTTAAACATATATCACACTTTACTATAAACATCTATATTTGAGATACCTTATTTGATAGCTTCCTAGTATACACATTACTCTAATATTTTGTTACTATTATTAAGCGCAGGAATGAGAGTAGGGGAGGCTCTAGTATTAGATTATGATAAAAATATAGATTAAAAAAATAGAAAAATTTATATAAGAAGAACACAAACAAAAGATAATAATAGCAAAGCAAATATTGGAAATAATACAAAATTATTTAATAAATAAAGAAATATTTAATGTAGATTCTAATTATGACTACGACTATGCTTAAGAAAACAAAAGAAAATCCTTGAAACTTTATTAGAATTTATGAGAATTAATTTTATTAAAGTTTCAAGGAAAATTTTCAAAGTAAAAAATACAAGACTTTAAAACACTTGATAAATAAAGAAAAATAGCAAGTGGTTAGGGTACCTCACCTTAAAAAAATGACGATTTTTGAAGAAAATTCAAGAAAAATTCTTATAAAAATAAATCCTTTTTTTCTTTTTTTATCTTTCGTAGATTCTTACATATTTTTTCAAAAATATCATCATATT
>CANQSP010000016.1 GCA_947626555.1 uncultured Clostridia bacterium
GAATTGGTCATAACAATATAGAGTATTCAAACTATATATTTTTCAAAAAAGTGTGACATATGATTGACTAACCTTCAGTTTAGCTTTTAGAAATTCAAAAAAAAGTATTGACAGGTTACAATAATAAATATACAATATAATAGAGACAAAATATATTCTAAAAATAATTAGAAAATTATATATTTATGTACATTGAAAATTTAATAAGAAAGAGGGGTAAGATTATGGAAATAATAATCTATATCGCCGTTTTTCTAATCTCAGCAGTAATAGGAATATTTATTGGAATACTTATAAGAAAGAAAATAGCAGAGTCAAAAATGAAAAGTGCAGAAAGTGAAGCTAAAAGAATACTTGAATTAGCTAATAAAGAAGCCGAAAATAAGAAAAAAGAAGAGATTTTTAAAGCAAAAGAAGAAATAATGAATAGCAGAAAAGAGTTAGATCAAGAGATTAGAGAAAGAAGAGGCGAAGTTCAAAAACAAGAAGAACGTTTACTTCAAAAGGAAGAAAATCTTGAAAACAAAATTGAAAATTTAGAGAAAAGAGAAAAAGATTTAGATTTTGAATCAAAAGAATTGGAAGAAAAAAGGCAAGAATTGGAAGAATTACAAGGAAAACAAATGGAAGAGTTACAAAGAATTTCAAGATTATCAATAGAAGAAGCTAAAAAAATGCTTTTATCTGAAGTTGAAAAACAAATTACTATGGAGAAAGCAAATATTATTAAAGATTTAGAACAAAAGGCTAAAGAAACAGCAGATAAGAATGCAAAAGAAATAATAGGTTATGCAATACAAAAATGTGCGGCAGATCATACTTCAGAAACTACAGTATCAATAGTAGCACTTCCAAATGACGATATGAAAGGAAGAATTATAGGTAGAGAGGGTAGAAATATAAAAACATTAGAAACATTAACTGGAATAGATTTAATCATAGATGACACCCCAGAAGCAGTAGTAATCTCAGGATTTGATCCATTAAGAAGAGAAATTGCAAAAATGTCTCTTGAAAAATTAATTGAGGATGGAAGAATACATCCAGCTAAAATTGAAGAAATGGTTGAAAAATCAAGGGAAGAATTAGAAACAATAATAAAGGAAGAAGGAGAAAGGGCAGCAATGGAAGCAGGTGTAATAGGACTTCATCCAGATATTATAAAGTTATTAGGAAAGTTAAAATATAGGACAAGTTATGGACAAAATGTACTTAATCACTCAATAGAAGTTTCTAATTTAGCAAGAATTATGGCAGAAGAATTGGGATTAGATCCTAAAGTTGCAAGAAGAGCAGGGCTACTTCATGATATAGGTAAAGCACTAGATCATGACATGGAGGGCACACATGTCGAAATAGGTGTAGATATACTTAAAAAATATAAGGAAAGTGAAATTGTAATAAATGCGGTACAAGCGCATCATGGAGATGTAGAGCCAAAAACAATAGAAGCAGTTTTAGTACAAGCAGCAGATGCTATTTCTGCATCTAGACCTGGTGCAAGAAGAGAAACATTAGAAGCGTACATAAAGAGATTACAACAACTTGAAGAAATTGCAGATTCATTTGAAGGTGTAGAAAAATCATTTGCAATTCAAGCAGGTAGAGAAGTAAGAATAATAGTAAAACCTGAAAAAATTACTGATAGTGAAATGACTTTACTTGCAAGAGATGTTACTAAGAGAATTGAAGATGAAATGGATTATCCTGGACAAATAAAAGTAAACATTATAAGAGAAACAAGAGTAGTTGAATATGCAAAATAATATAGAAAAGATTCTAAGTAAAACTTAGAGTCTTTTTTTGATTTTAAATGTATTGAACCAATAGGCAAAAGTTAAAATTTAATAAGTACTAATATATTTTGTATTATTTTAGATTAAACAATATAATTTAAGGAATGATGTTAAATGTAAGATTAAATGTAATTCTAAAAATATCTTAAAATTTACTTAAAATACTTTAAATTTTATAATAAATATAATATAATAGGTGTGTATATTGTATAAATTCTATATATTGCTTTATTTTGGGCAAAATAGCAATATTACCATAAACAAATAAAACAGTTTCATATTGCCAAATTATACTAGGGAGGAAAAGTATGAAAAATAATAAAGGAAAAAATGTAAAAACAAAAAACAATAATGAAAAAACAAAAAAGTATAAAATTGAAAATGTAAAAAATAGTAAAAATAAAAATAGTAATGATGAAACTAAAAAGGTAAAAACAAATAAAAAAGGTAAAGTAAAAAAGCATAAAATATTAAAAAGGGTAATATTAGTTATATTCCTTTTAGTTATTATTGCTATAATGGTTGTAGCAGGAATAGTAGCAGGAATATTCTTTAGTGATAAATATAAAGTTACAAGGGAAGATTTAGAAGCAAGAATATCTGGAAATACAAAAATAATAAATGGAGATCAAGTAGTGATACTCGCTTCAGACGAAAATAGGGAATGGGTAGATTTAGATAAAATGCCAGAGTATTTGCCAAATGCATTTATTGCAATAGAAGATAAAAGGTTTAGAGAACATAATGGAATAGATATTGGAAGAACATTATCTGCAACATTAAATTTTGCAGCAAAAGGAGGAGAATCTTCTTATGGAGGTAGTACTATAACCCAACAATTAATTAAAAATACCTTTGACGATAGAGATGATGAAGGTGCTGCTGGTGTTGAAAGAAAAATAAGAGAAATGGCACGTGCATATAATTTAGAGAAAGTTCTTTCTAAAGACGAAATATTGGAATATTATTTGAATCTAATTTTTATAGGTGGAACAAATTATGGAGTCTCTACAGCAACACATTACTATTTTAGTAAAACAATAGATCAATTAACGGTAGCACAAGCTGCATTCTTAGCAGGCATAAACCATGCACCAAATGCTTATGCACCATTTGATGAGACAACAGATAATACAGAAAAAATAAAAAGTAGAACCAAAACAGTTTTAGCTGAAATGAAGAGTCAAGGTTTTATTGCAGATGAAGAAACTTATAATGCTGCAATTGCAGAAGTTGATGCAGGTCTTGGCTTCGCCCAGGGGCAAGTCAATGCGGGCTCTAACTATTCATATCATACAGCAGCAGTAATAGAACAAGTAATAAATGATTTAATGGAAAAAGATGATATAGATTATACAACAGCCAAAAATAGATTTTATAATAGCGGTTATACAGTATATTCTACAGTAAATAACACTATACAAGCAAGAATGGAAGAAGAGTTTAAGAAAGATAAATATATAATTCAACCACAAGAAACTAAAGATGGTAAACTAATAAATTCAGGACATTCACAAGCTGCAATGGTTATTATAGACCATAAAACAGGTCAAGTAGTTGGATGTATGGGTGGATTAGGAACAGATGCAAATGTAACAGGTACAAACAGAGCTACACAAGGCAGAAAGCAACCTGGTTCATCATTCAAGCCAATAGCTGTAGTTATGCCAGCATTAGATGCAGGAATTATAACAGCTGCAACAGTATATGATGATTCTTATACACGTTTTGGCAATTATGACCCACATAATGCAGGAGGTTATAGTGGTTTAATTACAGTAAGAAGTGCAATAGGAAAATCTTCAAATATAGTTAATATAAAAATATTAGCAGAATTAGGACCAAGTAACGCGATTGAATTTTTGAAAAAAGTAGGAATAAATGTAAGTGATCATTATAATGATTTAGCCTTAGCATTGGGAACACCAGATATAAGTCCATTAGAAATGGCAGCAGCATATGCAACAGTAGCAAATGATGGAGTATATATTGAGCCTACTTTCTATACAAAAGTAGAAGATTCAGAAGGAAATGTTATATTAGAGCCTCAACAAAGAACGGAAAGAGTTTTATCTGAGCAAAATGCATATATATTAAAACGTATACTAACAGAGCCAGTAAGAAGTGGTACAGCAAGTTATTGTGCTATATCAGGTATGGATGTTTGTGCTAAAACAGGTTCAACAGATGATTATAAAGATAGATGGCTTTGTGGATTTACACCATATTATACTGCTGCAAGTTGGTTTGGATTTGATATAACTGAATACCCACGTACTCGTAATAACAATGCATTAGATATATGGTCAGCTGTTATGAAAGATATACATAAAGATTTACCAAGTGCAAGAATTCAAAAGCCAGAAAATATCACAAGTGCAACTATTTGTTTAGATTCTGGTTGTGTAGCAACAGCATCTTGTGCAAGACGTCAAACAGAGGAATTTGTTATAGGAACAGTACCTGGACCTTGTGAAGGTCATAAAACAATAAAAATATGTACTGAAACAGGAAAAGTAGCAAATGAATATTGTGAGACAGTTGAAGAAAAAACATTTTTAGTAAAACCACCAAAAGAAAATACATCATTATGGAATACACCTAGTGGAGGAAAATATGATGTACCAACTGAAGTCTGCACAGTGCATATAGCACCTGAACAAATAGAAGTAACGAATGTAGTAGGCAAAAAATTGGCTACTGCAAAAAAAGAATTAGAGGAAAAAGGATTTGTAGTTAAAATTGAATATTCTGAAGATAAAAAGAAAGATGATGGAATAGTTTTAAAACAAAGTATTGAAGCAAAGCAAAAAGCTGACAAAGGTTCAACAATAACATTAACAGTTAATAAGAAAAAAGATGCAAATACTAATACTGATACAAATACTAATAAAGTAGGGGGAGGTTCAACAAATACCGAGGAAGAGCCACCAACTACAAATACAACAACAAACACAACAACGAATACTACAACTCAACAAAATACAACAACAGGTTCAACTAATACGGAAACTAATCAGCCACAAACAAATACAACACAAGGAGAAGAAACACCACCAAGTTCAAATGAAATAGAATAAAATTTTTAACTAAAGCCTTTTTACAAAATATAAAAGGAGGGAGTAATTGGTCAATATTTATAAAATTTGACCAATTACAAAATATTTTATGGAATTAAAACTATATAACACCTTAACTAGAGATAAAAGTGAGTTTAAACCATTAGAAGGAAATCAAGTTAGAATTTACACTTGTGGTCCTACAGTTTATAGTTATGCACATATTGGAAATTTTAGGGCTTATGTATTTATGGATACATTAAGACGAGTTCTAAAATATAATGGATATGAATTAAAACATGTTATGAATATAACAGATGTTGGACATTTGGAATCAGATGCAGATGAAGGCGAAGATAAAATGGAAAAAGCAGCTAGGAAAGAAAATAAAGATCCTTATGAAATTGCTAAATATTATACAGAAATATTTTTTAGAGACATGGGAAGACTAAATATAGAAAAACCAGAAATTATTGCAAAGGCAACAGAACATATTCCAGAAATGATAGAATTCGTAAAAAAATTAATAGAAAATGGTTATGCTTATGAAACTTCAAGAGGAATATATTTTGATATATCAAAATTAGATAAATATCCAATATTATCTAATAGAAAATTAGATGATCAAATAGCTGGAGCTAGAGTAGATGTAGATGAAGAAAAAAGAAATCCATATGATTTTGCTTTATGGATAAAAGCTCCAGAGAATCATATTATGAAATGGGAAAGCCCATGGGGACTATCATATCCAGGATGGCATATAGAATGTTCAGCAATGGGAAAAAAATATTTAGGGGAAGAATTTGATATTCATACTGGAGGTGTTGATCATATACCTACACATCATGAAAATGAAATAGCTCAAAGTAAAGGTATAACAGGTAAAATACCTGCAAAAATATGGATGCATGTTGAATTCTTACAAATAGATGGCGGAAAAATGTCTAAAAGTTTAGGAAATACTTATACATTAGACATACTAGAGAAGCATGGAATAGAGCCTTTAGCATACAAATTATTTTGCTATACAGCTCATTATAGAACAAAACTTAATTTTACATTTGAAGTTGCGAAATCTTCACAAATTTCAATAAATAGATTACGTGAAGGATATTTAAAACATTTAGAGGGTAAGCAGAAAATTGAAAATGAAATAATAGAACAATATAAACAAAGATTTTTAACAGCGATAAATGATGATTTGAATATGCCACTTGCAATGGGAATTGTCTGGGAAGTTGTTAGAAATGAAGTTAAATCAGCACAATTTGCTAAGCTATTAGAGGATTTTGATGAAGTATTAGGTTTGGATATAAAAAATTCAAAACAATATTATACAAAACAGGTACAAATAGAATTAACTGACGAAATAAAAGAATTAGTACAAAAAAGAACATTAGCAAGGCAAAATAAAGATTGGGCTTTATCTGATAAAATAAGAGATGAATTAAGCGAAAAGGGGTATAATGTAAAAGATTCTAAAGAAGGTATGACAATAGAAAAAAAATAAAAGGAGAATATAAATGGCATTTTTTAAAAAAGTAGTAACTAGTATAAAAGATTTCGAAAAATATCCAGAACTTGCAAATCAACCAGTAATTAGTACTTTTAAATATTTTTTGTTATTAATGGTAATACTTACAATAATAATTTCATCAATATTTATTTATCAAATTTATAATTTTATGCAGTATGTAAAGAATAATATACCTGATTTTGAATTTGTTAATAATACACTGCAAATAGAATTAGATGAACCAATTAATACAAAAGATAATAATTTGTTTTTTAAAACTTTTATTATAGATACAAATGATATAGAAAATTCACAATTTAAGTTATATAGAAATGAAATTGCAAATAGCATGACTGGAATAGCGTTTTTAAAAGACAGAGTATTAATATCTGTAGGTAAAGGAATACAACCTATTGAGTACTCTTATGATAAATTATTTGAAAGTATGGGTGAAGATAATTTAAGTAAAGAAGAAGTAGTAAGTGTATTTGATAGTGACGAGATTTTCTATGCAATGACTATAATGTTAACAACACTTTTTATATATGGCTTTATGTACTACTTTGTAGACACATTGATGCTTGCAATATTAGTTACTTTTTTAGGATATATAACATCAATGATTGTAAGAATGAGAATAAAATTTTATGCAATATTTAATATGGCAATATATTCTTTTACATTACCAATAATATTATTAGCAATATATTCTATTATACATATGTTTACTGGTTTTGAAATAATATACTTTGATATTATGTATTTTGGAATTGCATGTATATATATGATAACGGCTATATTAATGATAAAATTAGATTTAATAAAAAGAGGAGAAGAATTAACCAAAATAATAGAAGAGCAAGCTAGAATTGCTGAATGGCAAAAGAAAGATAAAGAAAACGAAGAAAAGAATAAGAAGCAAGATGAAGAAAAAAAGAAAGAAGAAAATAAAGAAAACGATGATGTAGAAAACAAAGAAAATAAAAAAGAAAAACAAAAAGATAATAATGGAAGAAAAGAAGAAAATACTGATAAGCAAGAAAATAAGGAAAAAGAAAAAGATTCGGTAGCAGAAGGTAGCAACAATAAAGAAAAAGAAGAAAAAAATGGCAATGATGAAGAACAAAAGAAAAAAGGAAAGTCTAAAGGAAGTAGTGGACAGTCAAAAAATGGAACTGAAAAACAAAAAGAAGATAACGGAAAAACAAGCAGTAAGAAAAAAACTGGCAAGCAAAGAAATAACAATGAAGATTCAAATAGAGGCTTAGAACCACAGGGCAATATGTTTGAAAATGAGAAAGGAATACAAGAATGATGAATAAAGAGCAAGAAAATAATAAAGAACAAAGAAATAAAGAAAAGAATAATAAGCAAATTTGGATAATTACTATACTAGCAATAATATTAATATTAGCTTCAGCAGTATTAGTATATTTAATGTTAGGAAACAACGATGCAGATGATAATAAAATAGGCTATACAGATTTAATTAAAAAAGTTTCTGATGGGGAAGTCGAGAAGATAGAAATGACAGTAGGAAGTACGTCAGTAAAAGTAAAATTAAAAAATATTGAAGAGGAAAAAACATCAATAGTTCCTAATACACAAGCATTTATTGAACTTATTCAAGAAAAAGTAGAACAAGGAATAGAAATCAATTTAGAGCAAAAAGAGAGGAATATTTTGTTATCTATATCAGAAACTCTATTTACTCTACTTCCAACAATTATGATAGTTGCACTTTTTGTTTTAGTATTTAAAATGCAAGGATTAGGAGAGAAGGGCAAAGTATATGATGATACAACTACAAAAGTAAAAATAAGGTTTGATGATGTGGCAGGACTTGATGAAGAAAAGCAAGAAATGATTGAAATAGTCCAATTTTTAAAAGAACCAGAAAAATTTACGCAAATGGGTGCTAAGGTACCAAGAGGAATACTTTTGTATGGAAAACCAGGAACTGGAAAAACTTTAATTGCAAAAGCAATAGCTGGTGAGGCAGGAGTTCCTTTTATATCAATGAGCGGATCTGAATTTATAGAAATGTTTGCAGGACTTGGTGCTTCAAGGGTTAGAAAGTTATTTGAAAAAGCAAGAAAATTAGCTCCATGCATAGTTTTTATAGATGAAATTGATGCTATAGGTTCAAGACGTACTTCAGGAAGTGGAGCAGAAACTGAAAATAATCAAACATTAAATCAACTTTTAGTTGAAATGGATGGATTTGATACAGATGAAACAATTATAGTATTAGCTGCAACTAATAGACCTGAGATGTTAGATAAAGCATTATTAAGACCAGGAAGGTTTGATAGGCAAATTACAATTGCAGTTCCAGATTTAAAAGGTAGAGAAGCAATTTTAAATATACATGCCAAAGATAAGAAATTTGCAGAAGATGTAAGTTTAAAAAGTGTTGCAGAAGATACGGCAGGCTTCACAGGAGCAGAACTTGCAAATATTTTAAATGAAGCTGCAATAGTTGCAACAGTAAATAAACATGATTTGATAGAAAAAACTGATTTAGATGAAGCAGTAAAGAAAGTAACTGTAGGACTACAAAAAACAAGTAGAGTAATATCTGACAAAGATAAAAAGCTTACAGCATATCACGAAGCAGGACATGCCATAGTTAGTAGATATTTAGAAACACAAGAACCTGTTAAAGAAATATCAATAATACCTAGAGGCGTTGCTGGTGGATATACGATGTATAAAACAAATGAAGATAAAAGTTATATTTCAAAAACAGAAATGCAAGAAAGATTAGTAGCATTACTTGGTGGGCGTGCTGCAGAAAAAATAGCTTTAAATGATATTTCAACAGGAGCAAGTAATGATATAGAAGTTGCAACTAAAATTGCAAAAGATATGGTTACAGTATATGGAATGAGTGATGTTGTTGGTACAATATCAATAAATACAGAACAAGATCCATATGAATTACAATTACTTGGAGAAAAATATACAGATGCTATAGGTGCTGAAGTAAAAATATTATTAGATAGTGCTTACTTAAAAGCACAGTCAATCTTGTCAGCACATATGGATAAACTTCATGAAGTTGCAGAAACATTATTAAAACAAGAAGTTATTACAGAAGAACAATTTGATAAATTTTTTGATAGCAATATTTAGAATAATTGCAATTAAATGCAAATGATGGTATAATATTTATGTAACCAAATGCAAAAAGCAATATTTTAAGGAGGATTACCAAACATGTATACAGCGAGTGAAGCACGGAAAAAAACCAATTGGATGGAGGTAAAGCGTAGTGAAAACGAAAAGAAGATGTTAGAGAAGGGAATTGAAGAAGCAATACAAAGTGGAAAGTATGGATTTAAATGCAATTCTGAGTTATCTCGGCATGCAACTGAGTGGCTTAAGGAACTGGGATATATATTGGAGAAAGAAGAAAATGGCTATATGATTTTGTGGTAATCAATATTATGGCACTCTTTTAACTAAAGAGTGCCATTTTCCATATGATTTAGACAAATTGATTTATTATTTAAATAATTTAATATACCACTATCAGACTTAAAATTAAAAGTTATTTTATAGCTACATAGCATTTGATATTTTTTATTAAACTTCTTATTAATTTCATTGTTACCATATTTACCATCACCTATAATAGGGTGACCTATATGTGCAAATTGAGCTCTTATTTGATGAGTTCTACCAGTTTCTAAATTTATATCTAAAATAGATAAGTTTTCTTTTTCTTCAATAACTTTATATGAAGTTATTATTTTCAAATATCCTTTTTTAGGCGAATCTGAAATATATACTAAAGATTTTTTCTTATCTTTAAATAAATAGGCAATAAGAGTATCTTGCTTTTTATCTAAAATTCCATATACTGTAGCTCTATAATATTTTTCAATTTCTTTGTTCTTAAATTTTTCTAATAAAATGGATAGAGTCTCTTCGTTTTTGGCAAATATAACAAGACCTTTAGTATTCCTATCTAATCTATGACATGGTTCAAGAAAATTTTGGTTTTGTGAAAGGCAGTAACTTTTTACATGGTAAGTAAGAGAATTAGAATCTCCAGTAACTTCTATATTTTCAGGCTTATTTATTATAATAATATTAGAATCTTCATACACAATATCTAAATTAAAATTGTCTTCTAGTGATTCATCAACTATAAAAACTTGAACTTCATCTCCTTCATGAATTACAACATTATCTGAAACTCTTTTATTATTGATTTTTATATCTTTTTTTCTTAAAGCCTTATATAAAGTGCTTTTTTTCAAATTTGGAAACTTATCTAATAGAAATGTATTCAATTTTTTTTCATTATATTTTTTATCAACAATTAACTTTTTCATGTCCTTATTATATAACACAGAATAAAATAAATCAATTCGAATAGAAATAATAAAGGAGTTATATTAAGAGTTAAAAAATTTTGTTAACTTCATTAATAAAAAGAAAGGGGATTATAAATGAAGATTATAAGTATAAAAAAGAAAAATCTCTTAAGTTTATCCATAGTATTTGTATTTATAATGATAGTACTTATTACTTCTACATCTTTTGGAATGCAATATTATTATAAATTAGACTTTTCAACAGGTTTAGTTACAGCCTCAAAATTAAATGTAAGAAGTGGTCCAGGACTAAACTATAAAGTTATAACAACAGTAAATAAAAATGAGTATATAAGGGTTTTTGCAGGAGTAGGAAATTGGTATGTGGTTCAAGTCGAAGGAGATTATGTGGGTGCAGTTAGTAAAGATTATATAAAGCCAATTTATCCAAATACATCAGGAACAGGTGGTTCATCTGGTGGTACATCAGGCAGTAATTCATCAGGAGGAGGTACATCTGGAGGTAGTGGAATTCAATCAAATACTGCTGGATTAACTAATGATGAGTTGGAAGTTTTTAATCTTATAAATAAGCAAAGAGAAAATAATGGATTAGAACCATTAAAAATAGACTCAGAAGTGCAAAATGTAGCGAGGATAAAGGCAAAAGATATGGTAGATAATAATTATTTTTCACATACATCACCAATATATGGTTCGCCGTTTAATATGCTAGATAGTTTTAAAATTTCATATAAAACTGCAGGTGAAAATATTGCTGGAAACTCTAGTAATAGTGCGGCAGTTACTGCTTGGATGAATTCGGCAGGACACAAAGCAAATATTTTAAATAGCAATTTTAATTATACTGGAATTGGAGTAGTAAATGGTTCTAAATATGGAAAAATCTATGTTCAAATGTTTATAGGCAAATAAACTAATAGGGACGGGCTTAAATAGTTTAGCGCTTTTTATTTATATTGCAAAACATGAATATTATATATTTCGAAGTGGTTCGTGGGAACCGTTTTAGAAAATGTTATGAGTGTTAACGAATTACATTTTCTTTAATGGGGCAACGTAGAAATATATAATATTCATGTTTTGCAAACAAATTTAATACATTTACGCTAAACTATTTAACTCCGTCCCTATTAGTTTAAAATATGCGTTGACAGATTCTTATTATGGTGATATTATAGAAAAATCAAAATGAATATAAAAAATAATTGACCTATACTTAATAGAAAGGAAATGAAGAAAAATGAAAAAATTGAATAGTAAAAAAGTTTTAATATTAATTGCAATAGTAGTGGTTATAGTTTTAATAGTTGTGTTATTTATGCTTGGTGGAGGTAATACAGGATTAGGTAAAACTAAAGCAAGTTTAAGTAAAAAGAATAATAATATATCATATTCTGTTGAGACTATTGAAAATGATGAAATTGTAGTAATTGCTAAAAATACCACAGGAAAATCAATAAACAATATAAAAGCAAATTTTATTTTTTATGATGAATCTAATAATGAAATAGAAAGAGAAGAAAATGAAAATGAAATAACATTAGATCAAAATGAAATAACATGCTTTAATAATAATTATAGTGGATTTAGTGAATATGATCATTTTGAAGTAGAATTTAGTTATGATGATGCAGGTTCGGATGAAATGTCATCTTATGCAAATTTGACATATAATGAAAAAATAAATACAGATGAAGAGTATGAAGAATATATTTTCCCACAAGTATTATGCGGAGAACAAGTGAAATCAACACATATGGCATTTGGAGCAATATATTATAAAGATAATAAACCTATTTATTATGCTACAGATGATGTTTATCAAATGAAATCTAATAGTGTAGCATCAGTTATGTTAAACTTACCTAAAGATAATGATGGTAATATCGTAAAATATGATAGATTTGAGTTATTTGTTATAGAAAATTAATAAAAAAAGAACTTTAACTTATTTATGTAAGCTAGAGTTCTTATTTATTAGAGTGTCATGAATGGTAAAACTTGAAAAATGTATACAAATATGGTATAATAAAATTACATTTGTGGTAGCATCCTTAACCACAGAAATAATAACATTATAATTATAGGAGGATTTAGAAGATGGCGAAGAAAAGTAGAATTCAAATTGAGGAATTTGAGTATCGGAAAGGAATGATTATCCGGGGGTGTACCAGCAATAAAAAAATGGATGAAGTAGTTACAAGCATTTGTAGCCAGCATAAAGGAATTAAATGCTTTGGCTACTTGGTCGACGTAAGAGACAGGCATTGTGCATACTTCATCGAATATAAAGGGAAGATTTATGAGTCGATGGAGTGGCACGGTACGACGATAAACGGGAAGATGCATGTGGCTATAGTTTTTGAATTGTATGATGGTAATATTTCTGACACTGAATCACGGGAGAACTACAAATATGTAGTTGATTATTTTAAACCGGGAGTCAGTGAGGAACCAGGAGAAGTGTGGTATTACAAAGAAGAGGAACTTCCGATAGCGGAAAAAAGACAGGAAGAGCTTGACCCCAGGTATGCTTTTATTGAAGAGGTAAGGCCGAGATAATGGGGCAGCCGTAGCCAGATTCTAAAGAAGGCGGGGAGTTAATTTCCCCGCCTTTCTGCTATATATAAAACAAAATATTCATAATTTTTATATATACCCCTTTACTTTTATATATAAATTATGATAAAATATTTACATTGAAAAAATAGAGAACTTAAGGAGAGGGTAGTAAATGGAAATAGTAAAATATGTAGGATTAGGAATATATTTAATAGTTTGTGTAGCATTAATAATAGTAGCAACTATACAAACGAAAGATAGCGAAGGTGCATCTGGAACAATCACTGGTTCTTCAACTTCAAATTTTTACGAAAAGAATAAAGGAAGGACAAAAGAAGGGGCTTTAAAAAGATTAACAATAATATTAAGTATATTATTTGCAGTATTAGCAGTAGCATTAGGAATAATATATGTAATATAGTTTATAATAAGATGTAGTAATAGCCTTACTACATCTTTTAAACTATTAGGGACGGGGTTAAATAGTTTAATAGTTTTACTAAATAACTTTTAAAACTGCTCTAAAATTCCAAAAGGAGAAAAATGGAAGATAAAGAAAAGTTAATTTTAGATTTTATGGGTGAAGATAGCTATGTTCCAATGAAGGCAAAAGAAATAGCTGTTTTGTTAAGTGTGCCTAAAAATGAATATAACAATTTAGTACAAATATTAAAAAAATTAGAAGAAGAATATAAGATTCAAAAGAGTGGAAAGAACAAATATAGTTTAATTGATAATAAAAGATTTGTAAAAGGAACATACAGAGCAAATGAAAGAGGTTTTGGATTTGTAAAATTAGAAAATGACAATCTTGAAGATGATAGTGATGATAAAGAAGAATTATATATTTCTAAAGCAAATAATAAAAATGCTTTAAATGGAGACATTGTTTTAGTTGAAGTTTTATCTAATGATAATTTAAAAGAGCATAAAGAAGGAAGAATATTAAAAATATTAAAGCATGAAAAAGATACTGTAGTTGGAGTTTTTACAAAAAGTAAGAATTTCGGTTTTGTTATTCCTGATGATAGAAAGTTTGGTACAGATATATTTATATCAAAATCTAATATTGGTAATGCAAAGAATAGTGATAAAGTTGTAGTGAAAATATTAAAGTATCCTGAAAAAGGTAAAAATGCAGAAGGAAAAATTATAGAAGTTTTAGGTAAGATAGATGAAGCAGGGGTAGATATGTTATCTTTAGTAAAAGAATATGATTTACCTTATGAGTTTCCAAAACAAGTAATTGAAGAGGCAAAAAGCATAAAAGAAGAAATAAGTAAAAAAGATATTCCAAAACGATTAGATTTAAGAAATGAAGAAATATTTACAATTGATGGAGAAGATGCTAAAGATTTAGACGATGCTGTTTATGTTAAAAAATTAAAAAATGGAAATTACGAATTAGGAGTTAGCATTGCAGATGTAAGTTACTATGTAAAAGAAGATTCCATGTTAGATAGAGAAGCTATTATAAGAGGAACAAGTATATATATGTTAGATAGAGTAATACCAATGCTTCCAAAAGAATTATCGAATGGAATTTGTAGTTTAAATGAAGGAAAAGATAGACTAACTATCTCTGTAATAATGGAAATAAATAAAGAAGGACAAGTTATTTCTTCAGATATACAAAAGAGCATTATAAATGTAACAAAAAGAATGACGTATACAAATGTTGCAAAAATTTTGAAATATGCTAATAATGAAAAATTAGATAAAGAAGATATGCAAATAATAAAAGAATATGAACCATACATTACTCATTTTAAAAATATGGAGGAACTTGCAAAAATACTTAAAGAGAGAAGGAGAAAGCAGGGAAGTTTAAATTTAGATATTCCAGAAAGTAAAATTGTTCTTGATGAAAATGGATATGCAATTGATGTAAAAAAATATGAATTAACATTTGCAAACGAAATAATAGAGCAGTTCATGTTAACTGCAAATGAAGTAGTCGCAGAAAGATTTTTCTGGTTGGAAGCACCTTTCATTTATAGAGTACATGAGGTTCCAGATGAGGATAAAATAAATGAATTAAATAAGTTTTTATACAATTTCGGTTATAAAATAAAAGGAAATAAAGATAATATTCATCCAAAGGCATTTGCTGAGGTAATTGAAAAAATCAAGGGAACTCCAGAAGAAAGAGTAATTTCAAATTTAATATTGAGAACTTTAAAATTGGCAAAATATGAAAGTGAAAACAAAGGACATTTTGGTATAGCAAGTAAATACTATTGTCATTTTACATCTCCAATTAGAAGATATCCTGATTTATTTATTCATAGAATAATATCAAAATATATTGCTCAAGATTACAATATAAAAGATAAAGAAAAATATGAAGAACAAGCCAAGAGGTATGCTGAGCAGTCTTCAGAAAGAGAAAAAGTGGCTCAAAAGGTAGAAAGAGATAGCATAAGTATTAAAATGGCTGAATACATGCAAGATAAAATTGGAGAAGAATATGAAGGTATAGTATCTAGCATAACTTCTTTTGGAATGTTTGTAGAACTTGAAAATACAGTTGAAGGACTTGTAAAGTTTGAAAACATGGGAGATGAATATTTTATATATGATGAAAATAATAAAATTTTAATAGGAGAAAGGTCTAATAAAAAATATAAAATAGGTGATAAAGTACAAATTAAAGTAATAAATGCAAATAAATTATTAAGACAAATAGATTTTGAAATTATTTAATAAGCTTAGTTTATAGTATAGTCATCTTTTTAATGAAAGGAATGTGATTTATTATGGAGAATATGAGGTCAATATTAATAGCATTATTGGTTGGTTCATTAATTATAGGCATGATTACTTATTTTGCAAAACAACCAAGTGAAAATGAAGTAGCTCAAGAACAAATAAATTTAGAAGAAAATGAGATATATGCAGTAGTTACAAATAATGATGAAGGAAATGTTGAAACTGAGTATAATAACAATATTTATACATTTTATAGTAATGCAGATTCTAAAAATGTTGTAGAAGATGATATTGTAAAAATATCTTTTAAAGGTGAATTACAAGATAATATGCAACCAGAAAAAATAACAGCTATAAAAGAAGTAATGACTACAAAAGAAGAGATAGAAATTGACGCAAATAAAGAATATTATATAACAGGTACTGTAACTAATATAAAATCAGATGTAATAACAATAAAAGCAAATATAGATGATGAAAACTACTATTTTAATGTGAGTGAAATTAAAGATAATTTAAATATTGTAGTTGGTAACAATATAGCAATAGTTTATAAAGGTATTATTAGTCAAAATAATGAAGAACCAGCAGATGCCATTTCGTTGAAAAAAATAGATATTAATAAAAATGAAAATCTATCTAAAAGAACAATAAGTGGAAAAATAGAAAAAATATATAATAATGTTATAACAATGAAAGTAGATGATAAAACTTATGCATTTTTAATTTCAAATATATCAAATGCAGAAGTAGTTGTTAATAATACTGTTACAATTACATATAAAGGAAAATTAAGCGAAAATGCAATCAATAGAGCAATAGAAATTGAACAATAGAAATTAAGATAAGTTATATAAGCTTTTAATATTAACATAGACAGTTAATATTAAGGGCTTATTTTTTATGCTTTACTGTAAAAAAATGTATATTTTACAATTATATAACATTTTTTAAATTTGTTGACTAATAATTTGACGAATGATATAATTTGAATGATTTAAATGTCGAAAAAATGATAAATAATTAATAAGTCAAATAGTTTAAATTTATACAAAATAGTTTGTTATTGGAGGAAATAGAGTTGAAAAAAATAACTAGAATTATAAATTTAATAACAATATTAACTTTAATATCATATATGATAATTAGCATTTTTAGCAATAATTATTCTTATGCAGTTCAAACAAGAGAAGACTTGTCTGATAAGATAAATAAATATCCTGGATATGCAGAATTAATAAATAGTTTAAAAGCGAGTCATCCAAATTGGAATTTTACAATTTTTTATACAGGTTTAGATTGGAATGAAGTTATAAAACAAGAATCAGTACATCAAAGAAACTTAATTTATTATACAAGTACTGGAGCTTGGATTTGCCCAATATGTGGAGATAATACTAGATACAGTGGAGGAGCTTGGAAGTGCCCATCTGCAGCTGCAATTAGCTACTACATGGATCCAAGAAACTCTTTGACTGAAAGTTATGTATTTCAATTTGAATCATTATCTTTTAATAAGAAAATTCAAAACATAGAAGGTGTAAAACAAATATTAAAAGATGTAAAATATATGCAAGGAGATACAATTACATATACTAAAACAGACGGGACAAAAGATGTAATTAATAAATCTTATGCACAAATAATTATGGAAGCAGCAGAGGAAGTAAATATTAGTCCATATCACTTAGCTTCAAGGTTAAGACAAGAACAGGGAGTAAATGGAGATAGCGGGCTTATAAATGGAACATACCCAGGATTTGTAGGATATTATAACTATTTTAATATAGAAGCTAATGGAAAGGAAACTGCAGATGTAATAAGAAATGGATTATCATATGCAAAAAGAAAAGGATTAACGAGTCCTGAGGAATCAATAAAAGATGGAGCTAGATTTATAGTAAATGGCTATATTAGTAGTAAACAAGATACATTATATTTACAAAAATTTGATGTTGTAGATAATGGTACAGAAATGTATAATCATCAATATATGCAAAACATTTCAGCGTCAAAAAGTGAAGGTATGGATGTAAGAGATTCATATAACAGCTTAGGATTGCTAAATGCATCTATTGATTTTATAATTCCAGTATATGAAAATATGCCTACTAAAGCATGTGAGGAACCAGGAAAAGCTGAAACTACAAAAATTGTTACTCAGGATGTAAAGGTTAAAGGTACAGAAGTACGTGTAAGGGCAGGACAAAGTACATCATCAACAATTCTTACAGAAGTAAATACAGGGGATGTATTATTAAAAATAGAAATAAATACACAACCTTGCGATGGTAATTACTGGAGTAAAGTTGTTCTTCCAGATGGAAGAAAAGGTTATGTAGCAAGTCAGTATTTAGTGGATGTGCCAGATATTACTAATTGTAAAGACAAAATAGTAACATCTACAGAAGTTAATTTGAGAAATGGACCTGGTCTAGAAGGAACAACTGTTATTAAAATGTTATCTGCAAATGTTAATGCAACAAGAATAGAACAGGGTAAATATAATTTAGATGGACATATTTGGGATAGAATAGTTTTGGAAGATGGTACAAAAGGCTATGTTACAAGACAATACATAAAAGAACCAGAAACAGAAAAATTTAAAATAGAAGATACTAACATTATTGGAACTCCATCTCTTACAATAGAGGATTTAAAGAATGCAAATAAAGAAAAGACTATAGTTGTAAAAGATTCTAAAGGAACTGTTGTGGAGAAAGGTAGCATAGGAACAGGATATAAAGTTACTATAGATAAAGAAGAATACACAATGGTTAAACTTGGGGATTTGAATGGAGACGCGAAAGTAAATACTGTAGATGGATTAAATGCATTAAAATATGATGTTGGTCTTTGGAAATTGGACGAAAATCAAAAAAAGGCATTAGATGTAAACAGAGATGGAAAAGTCAACACAGTAGATGGTTTAGTTTTACTAAAATATGATGTTGGTCTAGAACAAATAAATTTATAGGAGGAAAATATGAATAAAAAGATTAGTATAATATCAATAATTTTTATAATAACATTTTTAGTATTAGGATGTTTAAATGTATGTAATGCAAAAGTAACATCAACAGATCCTACAGCAACTTCAGGAGAAAATGTAAGTATAACAATTACTACATCTAATGCAGTACAATGTTTTAAAATAGAATTAGTAGATAACGGAGGTTTAACATTTGTTTCAGTTAATAGAAACTCTACATTTACTTCAGGAAATACAAATGGCTCAACAATAAATGGTGCTTCAACAGATGGCTCAGGTAAAACTCTTGCAACCTATACATTTAAAACACCAGAAGTTACAGAAAAAACAACTTATAAAGTACAATTTTCTGTAACAGGTATGGATAATGAATCTGATACTACAAATACATCTACAGTAACTGTAAATCCAAAAGCTAAACCACCTACAACAACTACTGAACCAGGGCCTCAAACAAATACACAACCAGAGACAACAACTAAGCCAGAAAATACACAACCAACACCTAGCACACAAACTGAGCCACAGCCAGAGGAACCAAAGGCACCAACTTTAGCACACACATTTAAAGATGTAAATGAAACAGTATATGTATATAAAACAGAATCAGTTAATGTTAGAGAGCTTGATAGTGCTAGTAGTAAAAGATTAGGTGGATTGAGTAAAGATACTGCCGTTACAAGAACCGGTATAAGTACAGATGGCTCATGGAGTAGAGTAATTTATAATGGTAAAACAGCATATATTTCATCAGATTATTTAACAAAAGAAAAACCTGAAGAACCAGAAACAAATACTGTTACAAATACTGTTACAAATGAAATAGCAAATGTAGTTGTAGGTGAAGTAACCAATACTACTTCTAATGAAATTGCAAATACTGTAGCAAATGAAATTTCAGATGAAAATATTGATGATTCAGGTATATTAAGATTAAAATCATTAGAAATAAAAGGTGCAGATATATCAGAAGTATTTAAGCCATATATATATGAATATAAGGTAAATGTTGCTTCTTCAGTAACAAAATTGGAAATTGAAGCAGAACCAAATTTAGAAGATGCAACTGTAGAAATTATGGGAAATGATGAATTTGTTCAAGGGGAGAATATAGTAACAATAATGCTAAAATCAACAGATGGACAGGTTGCTACATATCAAATTACAGTAAATGTTGGAGAAGAAGCACAAACAGAAGACGAAGGTTTTGACTTAATGTATGTATTATATATATTATTAGCATTAATTGTAGTAATAATAATTGCAATTATAATAATAAAAATAAAAATGAGTAAAAGTGAAGATTACGAAGAAGATTATGACGAAGAAGAATTAAATGATATTGCTAACAAATATGGAAAAGGATTAGATGACAATTCTTCAAATATATTTGATTATGATAAAGAGACAAGCGATGACAATTCTATGAATATTGACAATGATAATGATGATAATTTTGATGGTGATGAAGATGATGACAAGTCATCTAGAAGAAGAGGTGGAAAGCATTTCTAAAGAAATTGATAATTTGAATATTTATAATTAATAAGTATGCATAATAAAAATGCTATATATTGGAATTAAAGTAAATACAAAATTTAAATAAAATAGAGAATATTTTACTACATAAGTAAAATATTCTCTATTTTAATAATTAAAAAAGTGGATTTGATTTTTATTCTATGAGAATAATAACAATTTTTTCCAAAATATGAAAAAAATTTTAATTTAAAAACAATAAAAATCGACATAATATTATTATAAAAATAAAAAAGGAGGAAAAATTTTTATGAAAAAAATTTTAAGCATTGCAATAATTTTTACAATAGTATTTACATTAATATTCTCAGTAAAAGTATATGCTGATACATTAGATACATTAAATATAACAATAGATAAAGATACAGTTCATCCAAACGAAACAATAAAAGTAACTATAGATTTTGGTACAGATTTAACTGCATATACATTTGATATTTTTTATGATAAAAACCTATTAGAATATGTATCATCTGAAGGTTCTACACAAACAACTCCATCTGATGAAAAAATAAGAGTATACTATTTAGACTCAACAGGAGGTTCACAACCAAGGCAAAATATGACTGCTACGTTTAAAGCAAAGACAGAAGGAATTACAACTTCTAATCCAACAAACTTTAGAATAACAGCTGAAGGATTAACAAAACCAGATGCATCTAAATATGACAATATTACAGAACCACAAATAAAAACTTTTGTAGTAGAGCCAATATTTGTGGATTATACAATTTCTTTAAATTATGATGGTGATGTAATAGTAAACGAAGAAAAAAATATGAAACTTTCAATATCATCAACAATGGGAAAAAATTATGAACATGCAAGAATTGAAGCAAGTGCTACATCTGATGTAGAAGGAACCGTAAAATTGCTTGGAACAGATAGCGATGAAACAGAATATGACATCATAGAGAGTGGATGGGGAGATCCTTCAGGAGAACTTATAGGTGGAGAGAATGTTAACAAACAGTTGAATTTGAGGGGCCTTTTTTCTAAGGCAGGAAACTATACAATTACAGTAAAACTTATAGATAGAGATACTTCAGATGAAATAATAGCATCTAAGGCATTTCAAGTTGCAGTAAAAGAAAAAGCACAAACAGGAGGAACTGAAAAAACTGATGAAACACCAGGTGAAAGCAATCCACAGGAGCAACCAAAAACAGGTACTACTAACAATACACCAAAAATATTACCAAAAACTGGTGATATTATATATCTAACAATTGCACCGATTTTATTATTATTAGTAGTTTTATATGTGTTTTTTAGTAAGAAAAAATAATTAAATTAGATGATTTCTAAAAGGAATCATCTATACATATAGGGAAGTGGAGAGTTTATGGGAAAGAGAATATTAAAGAATAAAATTGAACAAAATAGGAGAATAATAAGAATTATAATTCTGTTACTTATTTTAATGATAATTTTATACATGTTTTTAGGAATGTATAAAGAAAATGTAATTAGGTTGCAAGAAAATAGACCAATATTCGGAAAAGAAATAGATGAAAATCAAATTGTAATGGACATACCTAATACACAGACATTAGAAAAAAATTTAGAGCAAGTGAATTTGCAAATACCAGAAACATATTTGAATTTTGAAGTAACAGCCAAATTAGAGGTGCCTAAAATTAATTTAGAAACTTATGTACTTAAAGAATATAAACAAGAAGGACTTTCTGTTTGTGCATCAAAATACTGGGGTCCAGAGCCAAATTGTGTGGGAAATTTTTGCATAGCAGGACATAATTATAACAAAGAAAGAATGTTTAATCATTTAATAGATTTACAAATTGGTGATGAAATATATTTGACAGATAATGTTAATGGAAAGCAAGTTTATACAATTTACGATATTTATAAAGTAAAACCAAATAATACAGAACCATTAAATCAAGAAACTGAAGGAAACAAGATTATTACTTTAATTACATGTGTGAATTATTCAAGAAATAGACTTATAGTACAAGCTAGGGAAATGTAAAGTTAATATCCACTTTAAATTTAAAAAGACTTTTCCTTAACAAAGTAAGAAAGGAATATATTTTGGAATGAAATATATAAAAATATTTCTTATTCTTTTAATTGTAGCAAGCATTAGTATTGCTATAAGGATAAGTATAAGTTATGCATTAGATATGAATAATAAATTAAATTATAATTTTTCGATGATTAATAATACATCAAAATTAGATGGGATTAATAATTTCCCAGATAGTTATAAGCCATATTTATTAGAATTACAGAAAAATCATCCAAATTGGAAGTTTACTGCATTATATACTAATTTGAATTGGCAAGATGTAATAAATAATGAAAATGTATTTGGGAAAAATTTAGTTCCTAAATCATACTCTGATAGATGGAAAAATACTGAAGCTGGAAAATATAATGTTGAGATAGATGCAGGATGGGTAGACTCATCAAGACGAGCAGTTGAATTTGCAATGGATCCACGAAATTTTTTAAATGAAGTTAGAATCTTTCAGTTTGAAGAGTTATCATATAATGAAAATACAAATACCTTAGAAGGAATTGAAAAAGTATTATATGGAACGGAATTTTATAATAGAATAGTAGAATATTTGGATGCTTCTGGAAATAATATTGTAACTACAAGTAAATATTCTGATTTAATATTATCTGCAGGCAAAAATTCTAAAGTAAGTACGTATCATTTAGCTTCTAGAATAAAGCAAGAAGTAGGACCGTTTTTATCGCATAGTTCTATTAGTGGTAATGTAAGTGGTTTTGAGGGATTGTATAACTTTTATAATATAGGAGCAACTAGTTCGTCAGAGCCAATGGGAGCAATAAAAAATGGATTAATGTATGCAAGAGATGGAAAAGGTGCTTCACAGGCTACAAAAGATAAATATCTAATTCCATGGAATAATAAAGGAAAAGCGATAACTGGAGGGGGAATTTTTCTAGGGTCTAGTTATATAAATTTGGGTCAAGATACAATTTATTTGCAAAAATTTCATGTAGTAGATAATAGTAATAGAAATTTGTTTTGGCATCAATATATGACAAATGTGCTTGCACCATATAGTGAGTCTAATATAATTTATAGTGGATATTCAAAAGCAAATATGTTAAATAATGCGATGTCTTTTATTATTCCTGTATATAATAATATGAATTCTACTCCTGTAGAAAATCCAAATATATTAGAAAGTGATTTTATAAGTGATAATACACAAGTATATGCAGATGTAAGTAGTACATTGAATATAAGAAATGGACCATCAACATCTTATGAAAGAATTACGTCAGTTGATAAAAATACAATTATGACAAGGATAGCCAAAGGAAGACAAGCTGGAGAATTATGGGATAAAGTTAAACTTTCAAATGGAATGATTGGATATGCATTTCATTTATATTTAAAAGAAGCAACCCAAAAAGAAATACCTGTAGAGAAAATAAATCTATCAGTAGACAAAACGAGAATAAAGAAGGGTGAAACTATAAAGCTAAACGTAGAAGTATTACCACCAAATGCAACGAATAGAGCAGTAGAGTATAGTTCAACTGACAGTAGTACAGCAATGGTTTATGGAAATGGGTATATACTTGGTATTAAATCAGGAACAGTTGGAATAACTGTTAAATCAAAGTCTAATGACGTTTCAAATACAATATATATAGAAGTTTATACTCCTTTAACAGATATGCAAGTAAATGTGGAAAGTATAACAATGCAAGAAGGAGATAGATATACCTTAACAACACTTATAACTCCAGAAGATGCAAGCAACCCAAATATAATATATAAAATAGAAGATGAAAATATAGCTTTAGTAAATGAAAAGGGAATTATAACAGCAAGGCGACAGGGAAATACTAAAATAACTTTAACTACAGAAGATGGAAATATAACAAGGGAA
This sequence comes from uncultured Clostridia bacterium, assembly GCA_947626555.1. GTDB lineage: Bacteria > Bacillota > Clostridia > TANB77 > CAG-508 > UMGS1663. The sequence goes on from CANQSP010000016.1 coordinate 24,431, forward strand.
ATTCCAATATTGGTAGTTCCAAGGTTGGAGAATGTTGCTTTTGATAAAAGTTTAAGGATAGAAAACAATGAAATAACAGGATGGAACCTTAATGATTTAACTGTAAGTAGTGTTAAACAAAAAATAACTACAAACTATACAATAAAAATATATGGTTACGATGGAAAATTGTTAAGAGATAATCAAAGAATAGGAACAGGTGCAAGAATTAGATTAGTAGACGAAAATGAAAATATAAAAATGGAATATACAGTTATTATATATGGAGATTTAGATTCAGATGGTTATGTTGATACAGCCGACTTATATATATTGCAGAGACATATATTAGAAATAAAAAAACTAAATGGAATTTTTCTAAAAGCAGGAAATGTTAGGAGAGATGGTAAAAATCCTTCATCTTCAGATTCGTTTTTAATAAGAAGGCATATATTAGAGTTAGAATTTATTAAACAATAGAAATTAAGAAATAATTGAATTTTAAAGATGTTTAAAATTTAATTATTTCTAACTAAAAATGAGAAGGAATGGAAAAATGAAAAGATTTTTTATTATAACTAGTTTAATTGTATTTTTACAAATAAATACATCATTTGCAGTTACACAAACTGAAGTACAAAATGATATAAGAATAATACAAAAGAATGAAGAAATAAAATTAAGTTTAAATGAAAAAGATATTAATGTTAATTTAGCAGTTTTAAGATTAAATTATCCAGGAATTAATCCAGAGTTTAATAAAAATATAAAAGAATATTATTTAATAGTAGATAATACAGTAAATAATTTAGAAGTAGAAGCATTTGCAGAAGATAATCAAGCAACTGTTACAATAAGTGGAAATGAAAATTTAAAGAATGGAAAAAATACAATAAATATATCGGTACAATCGAAAGATAAAAGCAAAATAGAAAATTATAAAATATATGTAACCAAAACAGATAATATAGAATCTGCAAATGCTAATTTAGAAATATTAGCTATAAAGGAAGGGACATTGAATCCTGAATTTGATAAAAATATAACAAATTACGATGTAGAACTAGCAAATAATATAGAAAAAGTGCAAGTTTTAGCTATTCCGCAAAATGAAAATGCAACAGTAGAAATAAGTGTAAATACTCAAAAGGATGGAGCTATGCAAATGAATTTAGAAGATGTAACAGTACATGAAAATATGAAAATAGATATTGGAGATAATAAACTACAAATTATTGTATTAGCGCCAGATGGAATAACTACAAAAAAATATGAAGTAAATATTCATAGAAGAAATGATATGGAAGAGAGTCAAGATACACAGGAACAAGAGATTCAGGCTCAAAGATTATCTGCAATTCTAAGTGGTAATGAAATTGGGAGTGGAAATATTGAAAACATATTAGAAAAAGAAAATAATGTATGGTTTGTAGTTTTTACTGGTATTGGAATATTAGGTATTATTACATTTGTAATAATTAATAAAAGAAGTAAATAGCTTAAAATTGCAATATTATGTAATTTATGGTATAATTATATCATATGGGCAATGCCTATGTAGAAGATTACTATATTAGTAATGGTATTATAAAACAATATAATTAAATAATCGTTTGGAGGAAAAGGATGAAAATGTATTCTTTAAAAAATGCGGAAAAATTTTTGCGGGAGAAGTTAAAGAAAGGTATTAACAAACAGGATTATAGAGGATGGGAACTTAAAGAACTTCAAAGAAAAAAATGTAAATCTTTTAAGAACATAGAAAGTATTGTAATTGACTCTGAGCTTGTTAATGTTAATATATTTGTAGCTGAAACTTCAAAGATTAGGGCACATTTTTATGGTAAATCAAATGTGGAATGTGATGCTAATTTAAAAATAACAAGAATAGATAAAGAACTTAGAATTGTATTAAATTTTTCAGGAAACTTTTATATGATTGATTCAAAATTGGACATTATATTACCCAAAAAAATTTTTAAAAAAATTTATATTAAAAGCGATATTTCTAATGTTATAGTAAACAAAGATGTTTTAGTAGAAAGCGTTGAGTTTTGTACTGTGACAGGAAACTTTGAAAGTTATGCACTTGCTAGTAAAGTTTCTGCTAGTACAAAAAGTGGAAATGTAAAGATAGACATAAATTTAACTAAAGACATTGAAATAAAGGCGTATACAATAAATGGAAATATAAATGTTAAGTTAAAAAATATAAGGATTGTAAATCTTACAAGAAGTGTTATGACTGAAAAAATTAAGGAATTCTATGCTGAAAAAGGACAATATTCTGCTACAGTAAATGTGTCTACAATGACAGGTAATATAGTAATCGAATGAAAATAGAGGGGAAATTCAAATTGAATTTCTCCTCTATTTATTAGATGGAGTAACATTAATAGTTTCATTATTGGTATAAATAACCATTCCGTGGTTTACTACCAGAAGGTTTTCTAACATATTTAATTTTACAATAATCAACTGGTACATTAGAAGAAAGTTTTGCTTTACTATGAAATGCTGCAATTTTACAACAACTAATAATTGTGTTTATTTTAACATTGCTACCATTACATTTTAAAAGCACATGACTTCCTCTTATATCTTTAGTATGAAACCATAAGTCATCATTTTTACCAAGTTTACTAGTAATGTAATCATTTTGCTTGTTATTTTTTCCAACAAAAACTGTAAAGCCATCAACATTATAAGTAATAGGCTCATATTCTTTGTGAACATTTCTTTTATTTACTTTATTTTTCTTGATTTCAGAACTATTATTTTTTGAATAATTATTATAATCTTTCAAAATACTGTTTTCAGAAATTTCTTCATAAACTTCATCAACATCTTCAGTAGAATTACAATTTTCAAGTTCATAAATAATACTTTCTATATAATCTAATTCTTTTTCAGTTTCTTCTTTTTGAATACTTACTATTTCAAGTGTATTTTTCAATTTATGATATTTTTTAAAATATTTTTTTGCATTTAAAGAAGGTGAAATTGTTGAATCTAGAGGAATAGCTATTGGTAAATTATTGTTGTAATAATTTTCTAGAGTTATAGATTTTTTATTTGTACTGTCATCAATCCTATATAGGTTTGACGTAATAAGTTCTCCATACATACGATAAGTTTCCATGTTTTCACATTCTTTTAATTTAGAGTTTATATTTTCGAGTTTTTTAGAAATTTTTTTTAAATTTGAAAGCATTAGTTTTAATAAATTATTTCTATAGCCTATAACTAAGTCATTTTCTTCTTTGTTATAGTAAAAGTCATCTATAAAAAAATTAATTGATAAGTTTTCATAAGTATTTGAGGTAGATATAGAAAAATCTTTTCCATTATTTATTGTATAGCAAGAAGCATTTGAATTTATAATATTTTTTATAGAATTATATAAATTTTCTAAATCTTTATTAGAATACTCTTCATCTGAGATGTTTAATTTTGTCAATTCATTTATAATAAAATTTTTGCTAATTCCAGTATAGGTGTTTGAAATTATTTCTGATAGCTTTTCAGTTTGATTAATAGAATCAATAAAATTTTCAAATGAGGTAGTTATAAAATCAAGTTTATCAGAAGTTGGTTCACTATATGGATGTGCGGGCAAAATATCTCTTAGAGAGTTTGAAGAACTGTCTAAATGTCTTAAACTATCAATAATAATATTTTTATTATTTAAAAGAATAATGTTACTATGTTTGCCCATAAGTTCAATAACTAGCTTTTTTTGTGTAAAGTCATTTAGCTCGTTATAACCTTCTAATTCAAAGTAAATAATTCTTTCTAAACCATTCATATAAATTTTAGATATTTTAAAGCCTAATATATGTTTCCTTAAAACCATACAAAAATTAGGTGCAACAGTAGGATTAGGTTTTGATTTAGTTGTAAGATGAATTCTATAATTAGAAGAAATATTAATATTTAAAGCATAATTTTTTCCATTATTATAAATGCCTAATATAACTTCATTTTTATTGGGCTCGTAAATTTTATTAATTTTTCCATTAATTAAGCAACAATTTAATTCGTCTACTACTTTTTTTGATACTATTCCGTCAAATGCCATAAATATTCATTCCTCCTAAAAAATATCATCATTAAAAGCATTATTAATTTAAAGTAATTATAAAATTAACATGAATTTTAACACAAAACAAAAAAATTATCAATAAAAATAAAAAATCTATTGACATTAAAGGATTTACTGACTTATAATACATTCAAAAGTATTCATCAGGAGGTTAACTCAATAATGAAAAAGAGTAATGTATATTATTCGGAAGAAGACGAAAAAGATTTTAACAAAATGAGCGATGAGGATTTAATAAATGTTATTAAATCTGGGGACAAGCCTGCACTCGACTTTTTAATGTCTAAATATAAAGAACTAGTTAATATGAAAGTTAGCAAATACTTTATAGTTGGAGCAGAAAAAGAAGATATAGTACAGGAAGGATTAATAGGCTTATTTAAAGCAATAAAAAGTTTTAATCCAAATAGTAACAACTCTTTTAAGACTTTTGCAAATATGTGTATAGAAAGACAACTAATAACGGCAATAAAATCATCTAATAGGCAAAAACATATGCCACTTAATTCATATTTATCACTAAATGTGGCAGCATATGAAGAAGATGATGAATCATCTATTTTAGATATATTTGATTCCCATCAAATTGAAGATCCATTAGATACTATAACCAAAAAAGAATATTATAAAAGTGTAGAAGTAGCAATAAATAAGCATCTAAGTAGTTTTGAAAAACAAGTATTAAATAGGTACATTCAGGGAGAAAGCTATGTGCAAATAGCAGAAAAGTTAGATGCTCCTGTTAAATCAATAGATAATGCAATTCAAAGAATTAGAAAAAAGGCAATAAAAAACATTGATGAAAATTAAAAATGGATGGGACTTTGTGTTCGTTTTTCGAACACAGAGTACAGTCGTTTAATATGAAAACGACTTTGTAAAATTAAACTTATATTACTGCTGAAATTAATATAAAATGCTTTCATAGCTCAGTCGGTAGAGCGCTACCTTGGTAAGGTAGAGGTCACCGGTTCGATTCCGGTTGTAAGCTCCAA
>CANQSP010000017.1 GCA_947626555.1 uncultured Clostridia bacterium
ATAACAAAAAAAATATAGAATAAAAATTTTAAAGAAAGGATATGTATAATGTTTTTCTATATATTCATTATACGAGGTATATAAATGCATAATAAAAAAGTAGCTAAAAACAAAATAAAAAGTAATTTCTTAAAAAACAAAGGAATACTCATAAGTGCCGGTGTTCGGAGCAATAGCAATAATACTAATAGTAATATTGCTATTTAGCATGACCTTTAATAGGGCAATAAAAATAAACAACGTCAATAATCCAGAACTAGCACGTGCAATGGAATATCCAAAAGTTAGTGCAGGAGAAGATGGAAATACAGGTTCAGACTATGTAAAATTTGACGCATTCTTTTTAAGAGATTTGGACGAAGATGGCTATGCAGATAAAATAAGAGGAACATGTGAAGAAATAACTCAGACAGATACGTTATACATAAATTTAAATGTACTAACAAATGGTACATTAGAAGATGGAGAAATAACAATACAAGGTCAAAACATCAATTTCAAAACAGCAATAGTAGAAGATGACGTAATAGAAGGAAACTATATAGCAGAGAATACAACATCAATAAAACTAAAAAATGTGGAAAAAGGAACACAAAAATTAATATATGGAACAATAAAAGCACCAAGTTTAGGCACAGACACAAATAAATACAGCAGTTCCGAAAATAAAATAATCTTAACAGGAACGCATAGAGATGAAAATGGACAAACTACAGACATACATAAAGAAGTAAACTTCACAGTAGACTGGTATGCAAGTGTAGGTTGTATCATTAATGATTATACAGGATATCTTACAGGGGCACAAAACATAGAAGAAATAAAAGATGAAACAGGAAAAAATATGAATTTATCATTTTATATACAAACAAAAGAAGATATAGGACTATCAATAATAAGTTCATCTTATTTAAAAGGAACAATACCACCATTAAATAATCATATGCCAAATAAAGTAGAAATAACTGGAACAGACATAACTTTTGATTATGAACGAGAAACAGGAAAATTTGTAGCAAAAAGACTATCAGAAAGAAATGAAAGTAAAATAGTAACAAAAACAGTTCCAAGGTATAATACATATAATTTTGTAGTAACATATCCAATAGAGGCATATGAGGAATTAGGCTCAGATACAGTAAGTATACAAGTGCAAATAGAAGCATATTATGAAGGATATAATAATCCAAATGAACAATTTACAGATCCACAACAATCTAATGTTGTAAATAAAACGTTAGGATTTTTATGGAGGAAACTAGATGGAGATGCAGCAAGATTTGATGTAACAGTTGGAAAGTATAGAGGTTACTATGAGAATGAAAGATATCGTGGAGAATATGTAATATCAAAAAAAGAAGCATTAAAAATATACAATAAAACAGGGGAAGAAACAAAAGATACCTATGAAGTTATGTGGTATGGATCTATAGGTTCACAAGTAGAAGTTGATTCAATACAAATGCAAGAACAGAAGCCAGATGAATTCTTAACCAATGACAACCAGAGGTATACAATGTCAAATTACACAAAATATATAGGAATATATTTTGATGGGGCAGAAATAACATTGCAAGAAGATGGATATATAGATGTAAAAAATGATGAAGATGGTAGCCTAATACATAGGTTTACAAAAGATGATTGGAATTTATACAATAGTTCAAATCCATTCAAATATAATAAGCCGGTAGCGCGTATACGAATAGAAACAAGTAAAGTCAATAAAAACAGTGGCTTGTCAGCATACAATATAAAAGAAATAGATGATAATGAATTAAATTCACAATTTGATAGAACTCAATTTGATAAATTACAAGATATATATTCATATGTAACAGGAAAAATAAAGCTAAAAGATACTGAAGAATATGCAGACGTAAATACGGATGAAAGTTATGCTATATATGAAGAGCCAATTTCTACAGCCATAATAAAATTAGAAAAAGATACTTTTGGAACACAAAAAGAAGAAAAAGATGTAAATATAACAATTTCAACACTATCTTCATATTACAATATGGAAAAATGGACAAATGGTAGATTTTTAGTAAAATTACCAGAAGAAATATTGGAATTAAAAATAAATAATGTTACGCCTTCAGATATGTCAGTACACATTTTAGCATATGAAATAGTTGAAATAGACAATCAAAAATTTATAAAAATAGAAACAGAAAATGAAGTTCCAGTTAGTTATAACATTACAATAAACTGTACTTTAATAGCAGATCCAAGAATGATAACACAAGATAAATTAGTAGAATTATATGCAATTAATGAAAATTATAACAATTATAAAAACAAAACAGATGATACATACGATATAGATGGAGACGAAAATGTAGTAGAACAAGTAAACTATTTCAATGATGCAATATATTTTGTAGCTCCAAGTTCATTATTAACAAACCAAGAAGCAACTAATTATAATAGCAAAGGAGAAATGGCGGTAGCACCACAAATAGCAAAAATAGACAAAGAGGAAGCAAATACAGCCAATATAAATGTTAGTATTACAAATAACTACGAAAATGCAATAAGCGAAATAAAAATAGTAGGAAAAATACCAACAAAAAATAATACATTTGTAATAAATAGAACAGAATTAGGATCTAATTTTGATACAACAATGATAGAAAAAATACAAGTACCAGAAGACTTAAAAGACCAAGTTACAGTATATTATTCAGACCAAGAAGATGTATCTGAAGAATTAACAGATGAACATAGCAATTGGAGACAAGACTTAGACATTTCAAAGGTAAAATCATATTTAATATACTTAGGAAGTTATAAATTACCGATGAACAACACAAAAACATTTAGTTATAAAATAAGTATACCAGAAACAGTAAAATATAATGACATTTCATATAGTACGCATGCAGTATACTTCTGCTTAAATACGACAGGAGGAAAATTTAAAACAGAAACAGAAACAAGTAAATTAGGCTTTAGTATAGAAAGAAAATATAACTTAAGTATAGAAAAGTTAAAGCAAGGAACGCAAACTCCAGTACAAGGTTCAATATTTGCAATTATGGAGGAAGGAGAAGAGCAAGGAAAAATAGGAACAACAAACGCAAAAGGAATAATTACAATAGAAGATTTATATGTAGATAGAACTTATGTATTAAAAGAAATTCGTACACCAAGTTCATACGAGAAAAATACTATGGAGTATAGATTTAAAGTAAAAGTATCAGAAGATGAGCAAAAATTAGAATTAGAAGAAATATCAGGACATGTATTGGAAACGAACTTTATTCAGGCTTCTGAATCAGACAGGGGAATTTTAAACATAAAAGTAGAAAATACTCCAAAATATCAATTAATACTAACTAAAAAAGAACAAGGGCAAAATAATACGATTTCAAATGTAATGTGTAACTTAAAAGGTGGAAATTTAGGAGATAATGGAATAACAGTTGCAACAGATAATGAAGGAAAGTTAACGATATCAGGTCTATCAAGAGAAACAGAATATACATTAACAGAAGTTTCTGCCAAAGGTTATTATTTAATGGAAGAGCCAATAGTATTTAAGTTAACAAATAATGGAGGAAATTTACAATTTAACGAAGTATCAGGACATTTTGCAAATACTGCAAAAGTAACAATAGGTACAGGAATAACAGGAACTGATGCACAAGATAAAGTAGAAGTAGAACTAGAAAATGGAAAAATACCAACATATTCTATAACGTTAAAAAAATATGGAAAAGATGCGGAAAATACGTTATCAGGAGCACAATATAAAATTGAAGGAGAAGGCATAAAAGAAAATGGAGAAACTTATACAACAGGCCAAGATGGAAAGCTAACAATTGAAGGATTATATGAATATATACAAGCAAAACCAAAAGTAACAGGTGAATACAAAATAACTGAAATAGCACCACCAGAAGGATACAGTTTAAATCCAATGCCATTAAGATTTAAAGTGCAACGAGACGAAGTAGAAGGCTTAAAAATAACAATAATGGAAGGAACTGAATTAATAAGATTATTGCCAGGCACAGAAGAGGAATTAGAGGAATCAAAACAAGATATAACAATAGAAGATACAAATATACAAATAGGATTAACAGATGAACCATTATTCATGCTAAAGAAAGTAGAAAAAGGAACTCAAACACCAATACCAAATACTAAATTTAAATTAATAGAAATAGATGAATCATATGAGGAAATAGGCCCAGCACAAGATACTAATGGAGATATTATAGGAGAAGAAATGCAAATAAATGAAGAAACAGTAAGAGTAGTAACAACAGATGAAAACGGAGTAATATCATATGGCCTAAAAAGCGGACTATATAAAGCAGTAGAAATACAATCAGCAGACGGATACGTATTTCCAGAAAATGAAGAACAGAGAACGTATTATTTTGGTATAGGCGAAAGTAAACAGCAAACAACAGAACAAGGAGTGTCTTTCGCAAAAGAAGTATCAAGTGTAGATTGGAATAATACAGAAATAGCTAAAAAAACACAAGATAATGGAATTATAACAGCTGGATATTTTATAGGTAATCTAGATTTAGACGGTGATGGCATAATAGATATAACAGAAAGTAATAGAAACTATGCAGGATTTATAGCAAAATATACTAAAAATGGAGAATTAATATTTGGAAAAAACATCACTTGCCAGGGAATAGTTAAGCCTAAAGATATAATTCAAACTCAAGATGGAGGATATATTGTTGTAGGGTATTTTAAAGGATTAGACTTAAAAGTAAATGAGCAGTCAACAGACCTAACAAATGATACTACATATGAAGAAGGATTTGTTATAAAATTATCAGAGGAAGGCAATTATGTATGGAGCAAAAAAATTGAAGAGGAAACCAAAAACATTAGGGCAGTTACAGTAGTAGAAGATAATAATAGAAATATTATAATAGGGGCAAATACTGCAGGAGTTATTAAAAGCGAAAGTAGTGTTTATTTCTATGAAGGAAATCCTAAAATAATAAAATTTAATGCAGATGCTACTTCGCAAGAAAGTACAGAAATACAAGAAGAAGTAGACATAGAAGATATGATAGTTACTCAAACAAATGGTGAAATTATAATATTAAGTTCTAATAAAAAGGTAACAACTACTTCAACTATAGGAAGAATAGATAAATATCTAGATGGAGAAATAACAGGAACTACAACAGTACAATTTAATCCAGCCAAAATTGTAAAATTAAATACAGGAAAATATGTTATAGCAGGAAATTATATGGGCACAGCTTATGATGTTGCATCCACAGGGCTATATGATGGAATTATAGTAGACTATGACGGAGAAACACTAAGCAATGAAAGATTTATAAAAGGACCAAACAATGATGTAATAACATCAATATCAGCAACATCAGATGAAGGCTTTATTATAGGGGCATATAGTCAAAAGGGAGGAATAGACTTAAACAATGATGGTAATAACGAAATAGAAAGTATAGTAGGCAATACAGATTCTATTATAATAAAATATAACAGTACTGGGGATTACGAAAGCTATAAACAAATACAAGGAGCCAAAATAGAAGAAGTAAACAGCATAATAGAAATGAAAGCAAATGAATATATTGCAGTTGGATATTCAAATAGTAAAGAGATATCAGCAAATGTACCAAATTCAGAGGAAATAAACCTTGAATTATCAGACTATGCAAATAGCTTTATATTAGGCTATGGAGAAGTAGTAACAGATCCAGAAATACCAACAAAGTCAGAAATAGAAGTAGAAAATGAATTAAAGAAATATACTATAACAACTGAAATAAAATTATTAGAAGATCAAAAAGAAAAAGGCGGTACTATTACAGGCGATTCAGCAATTCCAATAGAAGTAGTGGAATATGGAAAAAATAGTACAATACCTATAGAAATAAGACCAAATCCGGGATATAAAATATTAAGCATAACCATAAATGATGAGGAATATCAGTTTACACCAGATGGAAATGGAAACTTTACACTACCAATATTTGAAAAAATAGCATCAAACAAGCACGTAGTAGTAACGTTTAGTAATACTGTTTCAAGTATAATAGTACATCACTATTTAGATGGAACACAAGATTTAGAAACACCTATAAGAATAGCACCAGACGAAAGAAAAACAGGGCAAGTAGGTGAAAACTATACAACAGAACCATACACAGAATCAGATAAATATGAGCTAAAAAGAGGAGAGAATGGTCAAATTGAATTACCACAAAATAAAAGTGGACAATATACAGTAAACGAGCAGGAAGTTATATATTTGTACCAAGAAAAGAAAATACCATTAATAGTACATCACTACATAGAAGGAACCGAAAATCCAGTAGAACTAGCAAATGGAGATTTTGCAGAAGATATAACAACAGAAGAAATAGAAGGAACAGCATACACAACAGAAGCATTAAAGCCATATGATGACGCAGAAGTAGATCAAAGTAAAAAACTAGCTCAAAAATATGAATTAGCAAGAATGCCACTAAATGCACAGGGAAATTATAAAGCTCCAAAAGTAGAGGTAACATATGAATATAAAGTAAAAACATATAACATTATAACAAAAGTAAAGACGCATACAGAAACAAATGAATATGGAGATGAACAGCAAGTTGAAGGAGGAGGCATAACAGGAGCAAATCAAAATGTATATGAAACAGTAGAATATGGTGAAAGTAACAAATTATCTATAACAGCAACACCAGCCGAAAACTATAAAGTAAAAAGTATAACATTAAATAATGTAGAATTAGTAAAAGATAGAGATTATACTTCAGACGAAGAAACTGGAACTATAACATTAAACCCAATAACAAATATAACAGAAAATCAGACAATAGAAGTAGAATTTGAAAAAATACAAACACTAGTAGTAGTAAATCATTACATATATGATAAAAAATCAGGGCAAAAAACAAAAAATCCAGTATTACTATCAGATGGACAGAGTGCAGAATCAGAAGAAATATATGGACCAATAGGAGAAATGTATGTAACAAATCCAAAAGAAGATTTAATAGAAGGCTATATACTATATGAAGAGCCAGGAAATATCAGTGGATATAGAACAAAAGAAACAATATATGTAGATTACTATTACGCAATACAAGATGCAGAAGTAGAGCAAAAACTTACAAAAGACGGAACACAAGTAGTGGTAGCAAAAGATGAAGAAATAAATTATACAATAAGTTATGAAGCGGTAATAAGCAAATACGAAGGAAACGCAGTAGTAACGATAGTAGATACACTTCCATATGCACTAGACAAAGATAAAATGAAAGAACTAGCAACAAATCAAGGAATAGATACATCTAACGGAGAAGAATGGCTAAATCAGTTATTAGATGGAGGGGTATATGAGGAAAAACAAAATGGTGAAGGAGATACAGCTGAAGGTAGCACTATATATACAATAACGTGGGCACTACCAGAAAATAATATAAATACTTCTGAAATAGGTGAAGAGTTACAACGAGAACCAACCATAACAATAAACAAACATATAACAGTATTATTCAAAGGTCTAAGTATAAAACAGCCAGGAAATGAGCAAGATGAAATTTTCACAAACAAAGTAAAAGCAACCATAAAATTAGAAGAAACCAGTCAAGAAATACAAACACCAGAAATAACACATGATACAAGAATTGAATTTATAAAAAACATGAAAGTAGAAAAAATATGGGATCACGGAAGTAGCATATATGAAAGACCAAAGGAAGTAACAATACAAATAAAAGTAAGAAGAGAAAATGGAGAAGAAGAAATAATACAAAGCTATACTTTAAGTGAAGAAAATAATTGGACGCACACATTTACAGGTCTAGCAAAATATGATGAAGAAGGAAATGAAATAAAATATATTATAGACGAAGTAGGATCAGATGGGCAAAATTTAGAATACTATAGAAAGACAATAAAAGTAAATGGAGAAATAATAGAAGATATACCAGATGAGCCACCAGTATTCGAGCTTAGTTCAGAAGGAGAAACATACCCATGGACATTAAAGGATGACGGAACATGGCAAAGTGGAGGATACCATCAAAGTAATGCAGTTTCAAGATTAAAATCAAACGAATTTACTTTAAAGAGCGATGGAAGTATAAGCTTTGACTGGGCAGTATCATCTCAATTGATGGGTGATTATTTATACTATAGTATAAGAAACGTGAACACAGGTGATATAATAGGAGGAAATGAAAATTCTAGTAGAATAAGTGGTTCTAAATTATTTGGAGACACATATGAAAATCTATCATTTGAAAATGTAAAACAACAATTAACCAAGGGAACATATGTAATTGAGTTTGTATATCAAAAGAATGGACTTATTAATTCAGGACAGGATGCAGGATTTATAAAAAATGTTTCAGTGGAAGGAATGTAAATATAATTAAATAAAAAATCCGGGGAGCTATTATAAGCTCCCCGTTTTAGTTTAAGTATTAGGATTCACAAGAAGTGCTAAGTGAATCCCTCTGGATACCGCCATTTCATAGGCCATCCTCCTTGCCCTACCTGGGCAGATGCGCATGCTATCCTAAGTTGAGAGCTTACTGATTAGTTATGCTCCTCCGTTTTATTGGAAAGCTCCGCGCAATTATTAAAATTTTTTGTCACTTAAAATGAAAAGCTAAGTGAATCCTGATGTTGGCCGGATTTTCATTTTTTCTCCTTACCCCGACTTCGCCGGGAAAAATGTGGTTTAGCAGCTAGGCAATCTCCCAATGTTGGGCGCCATATGCTACAGCAGATCATTTTAGTTTTTGGTAAAACAAAAAATCGTCGGACCTCTTATCATGAAGTATCCTCCTTATGCTATTTACAATGGTTTAACCATCGCATAAACTTATTATATCACAATGGGTTACATAAGTCAACATAACATTCAAAAATTTTCCAAATTTATGTAAATATTTTTAATATTTCTAAAAACTAAAAAATATGAGCCAAAAAAATATAAGAATATTTTGTAATTTAGTCAATACCACACAAAAGCAATTATGTATAAATATAGGGAAAATGTTCCATAATAATAGCATATCAAGCAAAATATAATAAAAAGGTTTATTGGTAAATCCTTGTAAAAACCTAAATATATATAAAGGGAAAGAAAAAAGATGAAAAAATACCTTATAATACTATTATTAACTATAACATTTGCTATATTATTTGCATTAGGAATATATATATATCAAAATAATACAGCCAATATAAAGCAAAATGAAAATGTAAAACTAGCAAATTATGAAAATCAAACAAATACAATTGAATTTATAGCCACTAGCACAGGAGAAGTTAAAATAACACCCAATGCAACAGTAATATACCAAACAAAGTATACTCAGTGTGGGCATATAATAGAAAATAAAAGTACTGTAGAAGAAGATATGGTAAATTTAAATGAAAATGAATTAAAAGAAAAGTATAATGAGTATCAAATAAAAAAATTTGATGATAAAGAGATAATATTATATAAAGAAGAAAAAGGATTGTGCAAAGAACATTATGTTTTAAGGAATTATAATGGATATATTGCTATATATAATTTAGAAGCAAACGGAAAAGAAAATTTAGTAGAGGTAACAAGCATAGTTACAAACTATTTGCCAGAAATAGATATAGAAAGATTAGATATAGGCATAAGAGTAAATGGGAAGCAAGAGTTAAATGCAACCTTAGAAGACTATGAGTAATAATATTGTTAATATACTATGAGTTGTGATGCCAAAAAATTGAAATAACATTATGTAAAATTAACGTGAATAGATAATAATTCAACTATTTATAATGATAAGAAATTATAAAATTAATTATTTATAATAAAAAAGGTAAGATATATTATATATCTTACCTCCAAACTGTGGAGCTACGGTGGCAAACACCTAAAATCCAATACCGAACAAAGTTCCGTATGGAAAGAAAAAATCTATAAAATTGTAATGTAACATAATATATGCAACCACGCACATTTAGAGAAAGGAGGATTTTGCGAATGGAGTTGCACAATTAAAAGCAAAGGAGAAAATAAAACCCGTTAAAGGGTTATATCAATAACTCCACAGTTTTGTACGACAATGAATCATCGTATGTATACATAATAGCATAGAGAGCTTTATAAGTCAATATTTATTTATATGAATAAGACTAAACCTAGTTATTTTTTTTATCTAAATATTCTTGTTTAAAAATAGCTTTAAAATACATTGCTAAAGAAAATAAAGTAGTAATTAAAGCAATATAATATATATATATATCAAAATGCCAAGCAAAATTAAAGTAACGAATTACTAGGGAAGTGGCAATTGCAATATAAAAAATTACAGTAGCAAGCTTACCCCACCACTTACTAGAAAAAACGAGGTCTTTTTTATAAAGGAAAGATGCCCCTGCAATCATAATTATCTCTTTTAAAAATATAATAATTATCATCCAAATAGGAACAATTTCTTTTATGCAAAGAGTAACTAGAATTGAAATTTGAGTTAATTTATCTGCAAGTGGATCCATTAATTTCCCAAAATCAGAAACAAAATTAAATTTTCTAGCTATATAACCATCTAATATATCTGTAGTTCCAGAGATAGTAAGAATAATAAATGCTTCTACATACTTCTCTTGAAAAATTAATACTAAGATAGCTGGAATTAAGAAAAATCTTACAATGGTTAAAAGATTTGGTACGTGTTTGAACATTTTTAATCCTCCTAAAGTACATTAATTAGTAAACTTAATAAGATTATATATATTAATTAGACAAATTTCAATAAAATATTAAAATTTATTAAAAAAATAAAAAGGGATTGTCATTAGTGTTTGTTTTTCAAATACCAAAAACACTCCTTGACACAATAAAGGGCAAAAAAATGAAAGTAGACTTTTGTGTCTACTTTCATTTTACATTTCACACCAATTATTAGGTATGTTTATTTTTTGAGTTATATATCAAGAAGTGTCTTCTGTAGTCGAAAAACGAACCCCAAGGAACGCCAATCTACACAGTGAATTTAAAAATTCCATTTTCCGCGTCTATAGAAACATGTTGACCGTTTAATAGTTCAGACCTTAAAATCATATCAGTTAACTCATCTTCTATGTACCTTTGAATTGCTCTTCTTAAAGGTCTTGCACCATATTTAATATCAGTACCTTTCTTTAGGAGTTCTTCTTTAGCCTGCATAGAAATATCCATTGTGATATTCTTGTCTGCCAAAGCCTTTCTAGTATCATCTAACATTAAATCAGCAATTTGCATTAATTGAATATTATCCAAAGGTTCAAATAAAACTATTTCATCAACTCTATTTAAAAATTCAGGTCTAAAAGTTTCTTTTAAAGCATCCATAATTTTATTTTTATTAGCAATAGAATTTCCACCGAATCCAATAGAATTTGTATTTAAATTAGAGCCAGCGTTTGAAGTCATAATAATTATAGTATTTTCAAAGCTTACAGTATTTCCCTGAGCATCGGTTAACCTTCCATCGTCTAATACTTGTAATAAAATATTAAATACGTCAGGATGAGCTTTTTCAATTTCATCCAACAACACTATAGAATATGGTTTTCTCTTAACCTTTTCAGTTAATTGACCAGCATCATCATAACCAACATAACCAGGAGGTGAGCCAATTAATTTAGAAGTAGAATGACTTTCCATATATTCTGACATATCTATACGAATAATTGAATCTTCATCACCAAACATTTCGAAAGCTAAAGCTTTTGAAAGTTCTGTTTTACCAACGCCAGTTGGACCAACAAATATAAATGATGGAGGTCTTCTAGTACTTTTTAAACCTGCTCTGTTTCTTCTAATAGCACGAGAAACAGCACTTAATGCTTCATCTTGACCTATAATTCTTTTATGAAGATTCTTTTCTAAATTTAAAAGTTTTGAAGTTTCTTCTTCAGTAATTTTTTTAACCGGTATTTTTGTCCAGTTTTCAATTACTTCAGCAATATCTTGAATACTTAGCTCTTTTAATTCAAGAGATGCATTTAATTTATCTATTTGTTCAATTAAACTACATTCTTTTGCTTTTAATTCAGCGGCCTTTTGATAATCCTCTGTAGAATCTGCAAGAGCAGCTTCTTCCTTTTCTTCTTGTACTTGCATTAGTTCATTTTTTAAAACTTCTAGCTTGTATAAAGTTTTGTTATTTAAATTAATCCTAGAGCAAGCTTCATCTAATATATCAATTGCTTTATCTGGCAAAAACCTATCATGAATATATTTTTCAGACATTATAACAGTTTGTCTAATAACATCTGTAGATATTTTTACTTTATGAAATTCTTCATAATATTTCTTTATACCTTCCAAAATTCCAATAGAATCAGAAATAGAAGGTTCCTCAATAATTACAGGTTGAAATCTTCTTTCCAAAGCACTATCTTTTTCTATATATTTTCTATATTCTTTTAAAGTAGTAGTTCCAATTAATTGAATTTCACCATTAGAAAGGGAAGGTTTCAAGATATTAGCAGCATTCATAGAATGTTCTGCATCACCTGCACCAATTATATTATGAATTTCATCTATAACTAAAATAATATTTCCTAGGCTTTTACACTCGTCAATAATAGCCTTCATTCTAGCTTCAAATTGACCTCTAAATTGTGTACCAGCAATAATGGCTGTCATATCCAAAAGATATACTTCCTTATTTAGTAATTTTGCTGGAACTTTTCCATTTGCAATTTTAATAGCTAAACCTTGTGCAATAGCAGTTTTACCAACACCAGGCTCACCAATTAAACAAGGATTATTTTTAGAACGTCTATTTAAAATTTGAATAATTCTTTGAATTTCTTTATCTCTACCAATAACAGCATCTAAGCTATTGTTTTTAGCCTTTAAAGTTAAATTGGTACCGAAAGTATCTAAGTTTTTCTTTCTTTTATCTTTAGCTCTTTTATCAACTTTAACTTTTTTCTTTTCACCACTTGCTGAACTTGATGAATCTTCTGAATTTAAATCATTATTACCAAAAAGTCCTGCAAAAATAGAACCAAGAGGAACTCCATTTGCATTAGCCTCATTATCTAAATCAGTCGAATCATCACTATCATTATTTATTATATCTGCATTATTTGTAATATCAGAAAACATATGCTCTAATTGATTAGACATATTTTTTAAATCTTCATCAGTCAAGTTTGCTTGCTTTGCAAGTGCATCAAAAGGATTAATACCCTTTTCTTTAGCACATGAATAACACAAACCTTCTGTAGACATTGAATTATCGGGCATTTTTTTGTTAATAAAAATAACAGCAGTATTCTTTTTGCATATTGAACATAACATATTATTTGTCTCCTCTGTTTTTTAAATTATAATAAAAAATATTACATATATATCATATATTAAAATAGGCAAATAGTCAATAGAGATGTAGTTAATATGCAACATAAACTTAAAGCAATTTTACTCATAATCTTGAAATATACTTGTCTAAATGATATAATAACCAAAAAAGTGAGAAGGGAAGCTAACATATGAAAAAACAATACATTATATATGCAATTATATCAACAATATGCGTCATTGCAATAGGTTGTGGAGTATATTATGAAATGTTTATGAGAGAGGATGACTTTAGGTACCAACCTCAAAATAATGTTGCAAACAATATTGGAGGCGGAAATACTTTAGATCCATCGCAATCGAGAGAAGAATTTAATTCATTATTTAAAAACTTTATAAATTTCCAAAATTTTAGTGTAAATAATATAACAAAATTAGATGAAACAAAAGAAATTGTATTTACGGCATATGATGTTCAATATGAAGAAGAAAAATATAGTATGGATATAAAAATACCATGGGTTAATATTGCAAATGAAACAGTAGCAGACTTCAACAATATAACTCAACAAGTATTTATAGATAAAGCAAATGAAATATTATTAAATGCCAAAGAGTATACAATTTATAATATAGATTATATTGCATTCATTAATAACAATATACTATCATTAGCCATAAAATCTTCATTAAAAGAAGGAAATGGGGCACAAAGAATAATAGTTCAAACATATAATTATAACTTAGAAACGGGTGAAAAAGTTACATTAAATGAATTATTAGATAGTAAAAATATAAATAAAAATAGTGTAAACAAGAAAATAGAAGAAGAAGTAACTCAGGCAAGTAAGGAAGCCGATGCACTTTCAGAGGCTTTAGGTCAAATGGGGCAAGCAATATATAAAAGAGATTTGAATAGCGCAATTTATATAACAGATAATGTTAGAAATTTCTTATATGGTAAAGATGGTACTATATATATAGTATATGCATATGGAAATACAAGTGAAACTTCTGAAATCGACATAATAAAAGTAAATTAAATAGGCGTAATAATATAATTAGAATATTATAAAAACAATAATAAGAAAAAAGAAAGGTAGCAAAATGCCAAAAAGTGTATTAATAACAGAAAAGCCATCAGTAGCTATGGAATTTGCTAAAGTATTAGGAATAAACGGAGCACGAAAAGATGGTTATTTAGAGTCAGAAAATTGGATAGTAACATGGTGTGTTGGTCACTTAGTAACAATGTCGTACCCAGAAAAGTATGATGAAAATTTGAAGTACTGGAGGCTAAACACACTTCCTTTTATGCCTAAAGAATATAAATATGAAATCATTCCAAACGTAGAAAAGCAATTTAACATTATAAAGAGTTTATTATTAAGAGAAGACGTAGACACTATATATGTTTCAACCGACTCCGGGAGAGAAGGAGAATACATATATAGATTAGTAGAACAGATGATAGGAATAAATCGGAAAAAAAAGAAAGAGAGTATGGATAGATTCACAAACTGAAGAAGAAATAAAGCGTGGAATAAAAGAAGCAAAAGACTTAGAAGAATACAATAGTTTGTCGGACTCAGCATATTTAAGAGCAAAAGAAGACTACTTAATTGGAATAAATTTTTCAAGATTACTTTCTATAATATATGGAAGAAGAGTCGCAAAAGAAATAAATGAAGAAAAGGCATCTATTTCTGTTGGTAGAGTTATGACATGTGTTCTAGGAATGGTAGTATCAAGGGAAAGAGAAATTAGAAACTTTGTAAAAACACCATTTTATAAAATAGTTGGAGAATTTGGTAATGACAACGGAAGTTTTAAAGCAGAATGGAAAGTATCTGAAAAATCAGCAATGTATGAATCTCCAAAACTATATAATGAATCAGGTTTTAAAAAAGTAGAAGATGCCAAGCAATTTATAATTTCACTAAAAGAAAAAAAAGCAGTTATAACAGATATAAAGAAAACAAAACAGAAGGAAAATGCACCATTACTTTTCAATTTAGCAGAAATACAAAACGAATGCACGAAAAGATTCAAAATAAAACCAGATGAGACTTTAGAGGTTATACAAAACCTATATGAACAAAAATTAGTAACATATCCAAGAACAGATGCAAGAGTTTTATCAACAGCAGTAGCAAAAGAAATTTCAAAAAACTTAAATGGAATAGCCAAAGGATATGGAGACGAAGAAATACAAAAATATATAAAGAAAATGGTAGAAGAAAAATATTCTACAAACTTAATAAAAACCAAATATGTAAATGATAGCAAAATAACAGACCACTATGCACTTATTCCAACAGGGCAAGGCTATGAAAATTACAATAAATTGCCAGAACTACAAAAGCAGGTATATAAAATAATTGTAAAAAGATTTTTAGCAATATTCTATCCACCAGCAGAATTTAGCAAAATTTCAGTAACAGTAAATATAGAAAATGAAGAGTTTAGCACAAGTGGAAAAGTTTGCACAAAAATTGGTTATTTAGAAATATTAAAAGATTTTAATAAAGATGAAGCATCAGATAAAAAAACAGAAGACTTAAATAAAACAAACACTTTAGAAGAAAGAAATTCAGAGAACATAACTATAATGAATGTGCCAAAAGAAAAAGCAGAAGAAAATTCAAGTCCAATTAATAATTCGGAAGAAAAGGCAGAAAATTCAAACAAAGTAGATTCCTCAGAAGAAAAAAGTGAAGACAAAAAAGTAAACAATATGGACATTTTAAAAGACTTAAAAAAAGGACAAGAAATACAAATATTAAATTTTGAAACGAAAGAATCTGAAACATCACCACCAACAAGGTATAATTCAGGTTCAATAATATTAGCTATGGAAAATGCGGGAAAATTAATAGAAGATGAGGAACTAAGAGAGCAAATAAAAGGAGCAGGAATAGGCACAAGTGCTACAAGAGCAGAAATAATTAAAAAGCTTGAAAAAATATCATATATAGCAATAAACACAAAAACACAAATAATAACGCCAACTAAAAAAGGCGAAATAATATATGATGTTGTAGCCAATTCTATGCCAGATATGTTAAATCCAAAGCTTACAGCAAGCTGGGAAAAAGGCTTAGATATGGTAGCAAAAAAAGAAATTAAAAGTGAAGAATTTATGGGCAAATTAGAAAAATATATTAATTCTAAATTTGATAAATTAGTAGTTAGATATTAAAAATGTCTCAATTGGGGACAGTCCCCAATTGAGACATTTTTATAAAATTACAAAACAACCTAATTTTTAGATATTCACCCATTTTTAAAACACTACATAATATATATCAAAATAATTATAGAAAGGGTGAAACAAATGCAAAGCTATGTAATAGAAGGAGGAAAAAAATTAGAGGGAGAAGTATACATATCTGGTTCAAAAAATGCTTCACTTCCAATAATTGCGGGAAGCATATTAAATGGAAATATAAGTAAATTATATAATGTACCAAGTATTCATGATACTCAAATAACATTAAAGATATTAAAACTTTTAGGTTGTAAAGTAAAAAAGAACGGAAATAAAGTAGAAATAAATTCAAGGTATATGACCAAAAAAGAAATACCAGAAGAATTAATGAGACAAATGCGTTCAACTGTAATAATGGCAGGGGCAATAATAGGAAGATTTAAAGAAGCTACTTTTTCGTATCCAGGTGGATGTGAAATTGGAGCAAGACCAATAGACCTACATTTAAGCGCTTTTAAAAAATTAGGAATAAATATTGAAGAAAACTCTGGATTTATTAGGTGCAGTTGTGATAAAATAATAGGGGCAAATATAAACTTAGATTTTCCTAGTGTAGGTGCAACAGAAAATATTATTTTGGCAACAGTTCTAGCTGAGGGCATTACAACAATATCAAATCCTGCAATGGAACCAGAAATAGAAGACTTAGCAAATTTTTTAAATAAGATGGGAGCAAAAATTGAAGGTGCAGGTACTAACTTTATAAAAATAACAGGAGTAAAAAAGTTAAAAGAAGTAAGTTATAAAATTATGCCAGATAGAATAGAGGCAGGTACTTTTTTGTGTGCTGGAGCAATAACTGGTGGAAAAATAGAATTAAAAGAGGTAATACCAGAACATATAACTCCAGTTATTTATAAGTTACAAGAAACAGGTTGTAGTTTAGAAGTAAATAATAGAAATATAATATTACAGGCACCCAAAAAGTTAAAGTCAATAGATATAAAAACAATGCCATATCCAGGTTTTCCGACAGACTTGCAATCAATATTCGGAGCAGTATTAACTACATGTAAAGGTACATCAACAATAGTAGAGAATATATTTGAAAACAGGTATAAATATTTAAGCGAATTACAAAGAATGGGAGCTAAAATTACAATAGAAGGGAAAATGGCGGTAATAAAAGGAATTAGAAAATTATCTGGAGGAAATGTTAGTAGTGCAGATTTAAGAGGAGGAGCAGCATTAGTATTAGCAGGGCTTTCAGCAAGAGGTATTACTATAGTGGAAAATATAGATTATATACAAAGAGGTTATGAAAAGTTTGAAGAGAAACTCCAAAAATTAGGAGCTAAAATTTACATAAGAAACAACAAATAATTATAAATTATTAAAAACGAAAGAAGGTGAGATAATGGCGGAAACATTTAATTTAGATGAAGAGGTAATAATAGGGTTAAAAAATAATAACAATACAAAAGCTAATAAAAATAAAAAATTAAATAATGTAGAAATAAAAAACAATAATATACCGAGCAAAAATAGGAAAAACCAGAGTAGTAAAGGAAAAAATAATAATAAAAAAAGTAGAAAAAAGCAAAAAGTAGATAATAAAAAAATACAGAAAAACAAAAAAGTAAAAAAACAAAAAAAGGAACTAACACCAGAACAGCTAAGAAAAAGAAAAAGAATTTATAGAATATTAAAAATATTAAGCATAATATTAATATTAATAGTTATAATCTTACTTACAATGTTTTCACCATTATTTAATATAAAAGAAATACAAGTTACAGGCAATAGCCAATTATCAACAGATTCAATAATAAGTTTATCACAAATTCAAGTTGGACAAAATACATATAAAATAGATGATGGAAAAGTACAAAAGAGAATAAAGGAAAATGCATATATAGATGAAGTAAAGATAGTAAGGCATTTACCTACAACCATTGAAATACAAGTACAAGAAAGAGTAGCAACATTTATGTTGGAATACGGAAATGGGTATGTATATTTAAACAATCAAGGTTATATGTTAGAAATATCTGAGGAAAAAATAGAAGTACCAATAATTCAAGGTGCACAAGTATCAGATGAACAAATTAAAGTAGGAAATAGGCTTCCAAAAGAGGATTTACTAAAAATGGAGGTAGTATTAAAAATAGTAGAAGCAGCAAAACAAGTAGAAATAATGAACTTACTTACTAAAATAGATATATCCGATGAAACAGATTACAAAGCAATGTTTGATACAGAACAAAAAGTAACACATTTAGGAGATGCAAGTAATATTACAAATAAGCTAGAATTTGTAAAGGAAATAATGGAAGATAAAAGAGGAACACCAGGAGAAATATTTGTAAATATGAATTTAAATGAAAAAAATCCATATTTTAGGTCTCAAGTGTAATCATAAAAATATGTGCATTTCACAGATGTAGTAATAGAAAATGCAAGGAAAAATAAATCACATAGATAGGAAGTGAAAAATAAATGAAAAATAAAAGTATAGCAACGGTGTCTATTGCAATTTCATGTGTAGTATTAACAGTTGGAATAATAATGCAATTAAATACAATAAAAAGCTTTAATGATACTGTAGGAGGGCAAGATTTTTACGATAGTTCATTAAGAGATGAAGTATTAAGGTGGAAGGAAAAAAGTGATAATACAGCCAAAGAACTAGAAAATGCTGAAAAAGAACTTACAAGGGTAAGAGAAAAATCTACTGAAAATGATGATGGTCTTTCAGCAACAGAACAACAAATAAAAGACAATTATAAATTATTAGGTGTTACAAGTTTAGAAGGGCCAGGAGTAGAAATAACTGTTGATGATGATAATGATATAAATTTAACAACATCAGGGCCAATTATAGATGTTGGAAATCATATAGTTCATTATTTTGATATCATACATATAGTAAATGAGTTAAAAAATGCAGGGGCTGAGGCAATTTCAGTAAATGGACAAAGAATAGTTAGAACAACTGCAATTGTGTGTATAGGAAATGTAATAATGATAAATGATGAAAAGGTTGGAGCGCCATTTACTATAAGAGCAATAGGACTTCCAGAAATGTTAGCTCCTGCACTAACAAGATCAGGTGGCTATTTAGATTATTTAAAGAGTTGGGGATTAGAAACAGATATAAAACGATTAGATAAAGTACAAATTCCAAAATATACAGGCGTATTTCAGGCAAAGTATGCAAAAACAGTAGAATAGTATAAAAATATTAAATCTTAATAAGAGGTGAAAAATTTGAACAAAGATAAAGTTATTTTGAGTATAGCAATAGGTATAGTATGTGTTATATTAATATCAGTTATATTTACTCAATTTAAAACAATTGATGAAGCGGACATTGTTGGAATTACAACAGCAAGAGATGATGAATTAACTGCAATGCTTTCAACATGGAAGCAAAAGCAGGAAGAACTGCAAGAACAATTAGATAACACAAATCAAAGAATTGCTGAATATAATGAAAAAATTACATCAAATCAAGCATCAGAAGAATTGCTACAAGAAGAATTAGAGCAAACAAATTTATTAACTGGTCAGACAGATGTGGTAGGAGAAGGTGTTATAGTAACTCTTTCAGATGGAGAGAAGTCAGCCACTATTACGGAATTATTAGAACTTATTAATGAATTGAGATTAGCTGGAGCAGAAGCAATATCTATAAATGATCAAAGAATTATAAATATGACAGAAATAGTGGATACTGGTGGTGTCATATTGGTAAATCAAGAAAGGATAGTTTCACCATATGTTGTGAAAGCAATAGGAGATACAAAATACTTAGCTAGCGCCTTAAACTCTAAAAATACAGGTTTTATAGATTCTAGAAGAAATAGTGGATTAAACATAGAGTTAGAGGAAAATGCGAACATAAAAATATATAAATATTCAGGTAGAAGAGAACAATTAAAATTTAAGTATGCTAAGGAGGTAGAAGAATGATAATAATAGCAATAGTAGTTGGATGCATAATAGGTGCATTAATAGGAACATATATGCCAGTTATACCATACACATACTCTGGTTATTTAGCAATAGCTATTATAGCTGCATTGGACTCTGTATTTGGTGCAATCACATCTAGTTTAAAAAAGAATTTTGATATAAAAATATTTGTATCTGGTTTTTTTGTTAATGCAATACTTGCAATGTTACTTACATATTTGGGAGAAAGATTAAACATAGACATTCATTTAGCAGCGGTTGTAGTTTTTGTAGGAAGAATGTTTAACAATTTGGGAATTATTCGTAGATACTATGTAGAAAAATTATCAAATAAGAAAATATTTAAGAAGGCAGAGGAAACAATAAAAATTGCGAATGAGCAGGATAAAAAATAATAAGATGTGAAGCAAAAATATAAATAACAAAATGAATTAATAAATAAAAAATTTAAATAAAAAAAGGGAAATTTGTAAAAATAAAGAATATTATAGTATGGATTATTTTTATGAAAACATAAGAGAAAAGTAAATAAGTTACAAAAGATAAGAAAGTGCAAAACGCACTTTCTAATTGTATGCAAATCAGAAGTTTTACATAACAAATTTCAATAAGCATTTATTTCAAAAGCATTACAAAAATATTACAAAATTATGACAAATTGTATTGACTTTTTTTAAAAAATATAATATTCTAAATAACAAATAAATTAAGCTGAAAATGGAGGCGTTAACTTTGGCTATCGGGGATATAATAGTAGGTATTGACATAGGCACATCTAAAGTAAGTTTAGTAGTTGGCAAAGTCAATAATTTTAACCAAATAGAAGTAATTTGCAATACTAGTCAGAAGTGTAACGGTATAAAAAAATGTAGAATAATAGATGAAGATGAAATTGCATCAGCAGTATCTAAAGTTATAGAAGATGCACAACGTGAAACTGAATTAAAAATTAATTCTGCATATGTAGCAATACCAGGAAAATATGTTACAATAGTACAAAATAGTATTGTAAAAGAAGCAAAAGATAAATACTCAGGAATATCAGCAAAAGATGTAACCTCGAGCATAATGCAAGTAAAAGATGTAGAAATTCCAGACACAAAAACAATGATAGACATAGTAACAGACAAATTTATATTAGAAGATGGTAAAGAGGTATCAGACCCAATCGGAAATTTAAATTCAAGCTTTACAGTTGAAGCGCAAGTTATTTTAGGGGACAAGGAGTACATAAAGCAAATATCAAATATACTTCGAAGAGCAGGAATAGAAATAGATGGAGTAATTCCAGTAACATTAGCAGAAAGAAACTTAATGTTAGACAGTAATGAATTAAACGATAATATAATGTTATTAGACATAGGTGCAGGAAATACGGAAATAGGTGTATTTGAACAAAATGGTTTTATATATACAAATACAATTCCATTAGGAGGGGATACAATTACTTCAGACATATCTTTAGTATTAAACATCGAACTTGAAGAAGCTGAAAAACTAAAAAAACAATATGGACTAGCTTTAAAATCATACATAGATAATGATAATGAAATAATACTAAATACATATAAGGGCGATAGCAAAACAAGAGCAATAAAAAGTTCTGAACTAATAGAAATAATAGAAGCAAGAGTTGAAGAAATATTCTCTTTAGTAAATAAGGATATTATGGCACAAGGCATAAAGCAACGAATAAATAATGTTGTTTTAACTGGTCAAGGAATTACCAATATTAGCAAAAGTGATGTAGCAGGCAAAGTAGCTCTAAATATACCAGTAAAAATTTCAACTGGAAGGTTAATTAGCACAGTAAGGCCAGAGTATAGAACAGCATATTCTTTAATTAGGTATGTAGCAGCTAAGCCTTTTGCGAAAACAGTATCAAGTAGTATAGATTCAAATTCACAAGAAAGTATATTTAAAACTATAATAGAAAGAATAAAAGAATTTTTCTATAGTTAAAGTTATTAATTTTAAAAATATATATATTAATTTGGAGGAGGAGAAAACATGATGTTAGATAGCGTTGATGAAAATACAATGTTAGATGGAACAGCTACAATAAAGGTTATTGGTGTTGGTGGAGCTGGAAACAATGCAGTAAACAGAATGGTAGATTCAGGAATAAAGGGCGTAGATTTTATTGCAGTAAATACAGATAGACAAGCACTAGTACAATCAAAAGCATCATCTAAAATACAAATAGGCGAAAAAATAACAAGAGGCCTAGGAGCAGGAGCAAATCCTGATATTGGAGCACAAGCAGCAGAAGAAAGTAAAGCTGAAATTCAAGAAGCATTAAGAGGAGCAGACATGGTATTTGTTACAGCCGGAATGGGTGGAGGAACAGGTACAGGTGCAGCACCAATAGTTGCAAGTGTAGCAAAAGAAATGGGAATATTAACAATTGGTGTTGTTACAAAACCATTTACTTTTGAAGGAAAGAAACGTTTATCTCAAGCAGAACGCGGAATTGAAAGTTTAAAAGGAAAGGTAGATACATTAGTAGTAATACCAAACGATAAATTACTACAAGTTATAGACAGAAAAACATCAATAATTGAGGCTTTTAAAATGGCAGACGATATATTAAGACAAGGTGTTCAAGGTATATCAGACCTAATTGCTATTCCAGGTTTAGTTAATTTAGATTTTGCAGATGTTAAAACAATAATGTTAAATACAGGTATGGCACATATGGGAATTGGTAGAGCATCTGGAGAAAATAGAGCAGAAGATGCTGCAAAGCAAGCAATTCAAAGTCCATTACTTGAAACTTCTATAGAAGGAGCAAGAGGAGTAATAATTAACATTACAGGTGGAAGAAATTTAGGTTTACACGAGGTAAATACAGCAGCAGAACTTGTTCAAAGAAGTGTAGATCCAGAAGCCAACATTATATTTGGTGCAGTTGTAGATGAAAATTTAGACGAAGATTTAGTAATTACAGTAATAGCAACAGGTTTTGAAAAAGATCCATCAAGCACAACACCAAATGATGTATCAAGCATAGTAGACAAAGCATGGGGAAATAAATTAAATTCAATTCCAGCACCAGTAGAAAATTCAAATTCTTCAAATGATTTAGACATACCATCTTTTTTAAGAAAGAAAAAATAATATAATAAAAAAGTAAGAATTACACAGTAAAAATAATGGAACAAATAATGCGTGCAGTAAAACGACTAAAATATAAAAAATAATCACAAAAAGTAGAATAATTAGTACATATATATTTATCCGAAAGAAATAATCTAAAAAAGTAGATTATTTCTTTTTTTCGTGTCCAAGAAGCGACAAAAAATTAAATAATAACGTTATAAAATAATAATACTTTAACCAAAGTTAACGTTATAACTTTAATCTAAAAATAAAATTGCAACACTTCAAATAACGTTATGAAATTACTTGTTTAATAAAAAAGGAAAAGAAAATGACAATATATTTAGATGTAGTTTTAATAGAAAACTTATGCATGAATTATATAATCTTATTTGCAACAGGTTATATATTAAAGATAAAGCAAAGTCATATAAGGAACATCATATCAGCATTATTAGGTGCAATATACGCAATATTTTCATATATGCAAATATTAGAAATATATTCAACAATAACAATGAAAATAATACTTTCAGTAACAATGGTATATATAGCCTACAAGCCTAAAAACTTTAAACTATTAATAAAACAGCTAATAATATTTTACTTAACATCATTTGTATTTGGAGGATGTGCATTTGCATTACTATACTTTGTAAGACCTCAAGATATACTAGTAAAAGATGGAATTTTCATAGGAACGTATCCAATAAAAATAGCTCTACTTGGAGCAATAGTAGGATTTACTATAACGGTTATAGCATTTAAAATAGTGAAAACGAAATTAAGTAAAAAAGATATGTTTTGTAAAATAAAAATATATATAAATGAGCAGAGTGTAGAAACAATAGCAATGATAGATACAGGAAATATGTTAAAAGACCCCATAACTGCTATGCCTGTAATAGTAGTAGAAAAAGATATTTTATATGGAATATTACCTAATAAAATATTAAACAATTTAAATCAAATAATAGGAGGTGATGTAAGTCAAGAATTTTATGAAGAAGAAAATATAGAATATATGTCAAAATTTAGAGTTATACCATTTACATCCATAGGTAAAGAAAATGGTATGATATTAGGATTTAAAGCAGATAAAGTTATAGTAGAAATACATGAAAATGAAGAGATTATTAGAAATATAATAATAGGAATATATGATAAAAACTTAAGTAAAAAAGGTACATACTCAGCTCTATTAGGTTTAGACATATTAGAAGGGAGTGAAGAAAATGAACCTATTACAAAAAATAGCTTGTAGCATAAACACAATTTATGCGAAATTTATAGAAAACAATGAAATTGAGGAAATGCCAATATATTATATAGGAGGAAGTCAAACCTTACCCCCACCATTATCACCAGAAGAGGAGGAGGAATTAGTAAGCAAATTAGAAAATGGAGAAATAGATGTTAGGCAGAAACTAGTAGAAAGAAATTTAAGATTAGTTGTGTATATTGCAAAGAAATTTGAAAATACAGGAGTAGGCCTAGAAGACTTAGTTTCCATAGGAACAATAGGTCTTATGAAAGGAGTAAATACTTTTAAAGTAAATAAAAAAATAAAACTTGCTACATATGCTTCAAGATGTATAGAAAACGAAATACTTATGTATTTAAGGAGAAGTAATAAATTAAAAGGAGAAATATCTATAGATGAACCATTAAATCAAGATGGTGATGGAAACGAATTATTACTCTCTGATATATTAGGTACAGATCCAGATATAACTTCAAGAAGAATTGAAGATGAAGTAGATAAAAAATTATTAAAAGCATCAATTGAAAGGTTAAATAAAAGAGAAAGAAACATAATGGAGTTAAGATTTGGTTTTATTAACGGAAATGAAAAGACACAAAAGGAAGTAGCAGACATGTTGGGAATTTCTCAAAGTTATATTTCAAGATTAGAAAAGAAAATTATAGGCAAAATGAAAAAAGAAATTATGAGTAAAACAGGATAACATTTTATAGAAAAAT
Organism: uncultured Clostridia bacterium; assembly: GCA_947626555.1. GTDB lineage: Bacteria > Bacillota > Clostridia > TANB77 > CAG-508 > UMGS1663. Next base: position 25,593 of record CANQSP010000017.1, read on the forward strand.
ACAACAATCAAAAATGTGAATATAATTAGATAATATATAGACAAATATCCAAAAAAATGGTATTATAGGCACATAATATATTGGTATGTAGGCTAGTCTTTAATTAAAGGAGGGCAATATGAAAAAGCGTAGTTTTACAGAATTAGAACACACTAAAACACAAGAAGAGTTAGAAGCTATAGCCAAAAAGATTGCAGTAGAATATTCAGAATCAGATGCACAATTTGCACGGACATATTTTTCGGAGCAGTACAATATTAGTAAGGATTGCTTTTACAAACTTTTGGAATATGCAACAATAAGAAATATAATTTCAGAAGAAGTTGTAAACAATATTGCATTAAAAGCATCTGGAAATCAAAGGAATCACGCAAATGGAGCTTTCCCAGTTACAAGCTTTTTACATTGGAATGAGGTAAGGAAGGAAAGGAATACATATATAGCATGGTCTTTACCACCTGAAACAGTAAAAAGCATAGCAGAAGATTTTGAAAATGCTTCTGATGGAATATCTAAAGAAGAGTTGGTAAGCTTATATGGCATATCAACAATGGTATTAGACGAAGTACTTGTGAGGGCAAAAGTCTTAAGTTATTCAGATGAAAGAATAAGGGATTTCGCAGGAAAATTTGCTAGTTGTCCGCAAATATCTAAACGGCAGTTTTCGGTAATGTATAAAATACCTACAAGGGTAATTGATGAATTGTTAAAAAAGGCAATTGTGGAAAACAAAGTAGAAGACACAATAGTGGAGATGATTTACAAAAGAAGCTTACAAAATACCAATGAAGCTGGAGCAAAAAATGTAAAAAAGTTTTTTACAAAACTAAAAAAAGAAAGAAAAAAATATATACAAAATAATTGATTTGAGAGAAGATACAAAAAAATACTATGTTACAGAAAAAAGAGGTACAATTGTGCTTCTTTTTTCTCTTTAACTTTAAGCGTAAACCACAGGTTATACTCGTGGTTTTTTATATAGTTGGTAACTAATTTTGTCGAAAGATATTTGAATATAAAAAACTCAGCTGGAAATACTGTAAGTAAAAGATTTTTAAAATATTGATAAAAAAGTGCAGAATTACTAGAAAATTATAACATATCAACTAAGAATATTTTAAAAATAATGCATAAAGGAGTTTAGTATGGGAAATAAGGTAGAAATATGTGGTGTGGACACTTCAAAAATACCTGTATTATCAGCTGAAGAAAAGAAAGAACTATTTGAAAAAATAAAAAATGGGGATAAAGAAGCAAGAGATATATTTATAAATGGAAATTTAAGGTTAGTGTTAAGTGTTATAAAAAGATTTTATGGAAGAGGAGAAAACTTAGATGATTTATTTCAAGTGGGCTGTATAGGTTTAATAAAGGCAATGGATAATTTTGACTTAAATCAAAATGTTCAATTTTCGACATATGCAGTTCCAATGATAGTAGGAGAAATAAGAAGATATTTAAGAGACAACAATCCAATAAGAGTAAGTAGATCAGTAAGAGATTTAGCGTATAAAGCATTAGGCATAAAAGAAAAAATAATTAAAGAAAAACAAAGAGAGCCTACTATAGAAGAAATAGCAAAAGAATTAAATGTGGATAAAGAAGAGATAGTTTTTAGTTTGGATGCAATTCAAGAACCACTATCACTTCAAGAACCAGTATATGGAGATGGAACGGAAAACATATATATAATGGATCAAGTAAGTGATACCAAAAATACAGATGATATATGGACAGAAAATATAACTATATTAGAAGCAATGAAAAAGCTAAATGAAAAAGAAAAAATGATAGTAAATAAAAGATTTTTTGAAGGAAGAACTCAAGTAGAGGTAGCAGAGGAAATAGGTATTTCTCAAGCACAAGTGTCAAGGTTGGAAAAAAGTGCAATAGGGCATATTAGAAGAATATATAAATAAAAGTAAGAAGTAGACGAACATTAAAGTTCGTCTCTCTTTAATTATTTTTTTAATAATTAGAAAATAAGAAATAATAATCACGATATTGAATATTATATATTAAATAATTGAAATAGGAGGAAGTGTGTTGGATATAAATCAACATAGATTTAAAATGCAAGATAAAGGTTTGGATTTTAAACATAAGGAAGTAGTTAATATTAATAATGGAAAAAGACTAGGATATGTTCAGGATGTATGTGCAGATTTAGAAAGTGGTACAATAACATCTATAATTGTACCTGGTAGTAATAAATTTTTAAGCATGTTTTCTAGTTCAAATGATATTGTTATACCATGGCAACAAATTCATTGCATCGGGGATGATATTATATTAGTAGATATATAAAAATAATTGTAAAATCAATTTAATGAAGTGCATATTATAATATGTAGGAAATAATAAAATGTATAAGGCAAAAATTACCAAGAAAAAATACTTGATTTATGTAAAATAATGTGGTAAGATAAATAACAGATGAGACAAAAAAAGCGCAATTTTATTAATACTAAAAAATTTGTAGAAAAAAGACGAAATTTTTTATGAAAACTATTGACTTTATTATTTCTATATGTTAATATAAAGAAGTACTGAGTAACTTATGAAAAACATATATATAATAATATATAAATTAGTAAAATACGTTAGAAAATTTTATTCAAATAGGCAATTACTAGTTTATTATTTTGCACTAAAAAACTTTTTTAAAAAAACTTTAAAAAAGCACTTGACATTCATAAAGAAAAGTAGTAAAATACAAAACGTTACACAACAATTTGTGTTAATAAAGTACATTGAAAAGTAAACAATAAACAAACCTTTGAAGATAAACCAAACGGTAGTAATTAGTACTACCAAAACAAAACCAAAATTTATTTA
>CANQSP010000018.1 GCA_947626555.1 uncultured Clostridia bacterium
TATGAGCTAAAATTTAAAATTTATAAACGTCAAGTGAAAAGTTAAATGTGATTTTGTAAAGTTGATTTTTGGTAACCGTGAATTAAAATATATTAGTAAAAGTATAAAAATTTGACAAAAATATACATGGATTGTATAATTTTGTAAGAATAAGTATTAATTTTGTATACGAAAATATACATAAATATAAATATTTTGAATATATATTTATTGAGAATATAAATGGGGGTATTTGTAATTATGGAGTATACAAAAGATATGATTCTTAATATTAGCTATGGTGATGATACTCAAATAGTTAAATTAAAAAAAGATAAGACATACAAAAGAATTTTTAAAGCAATAAATGAAAATAAATTTATAACTATTACATTACTATTAACATTTTTTTTGGTACTATTGGACTTAATATTTATAGTAAATTTTATAAATATAGCTTCAATGCTATAGTAAATCTAGCAACGTAATAAAATATATAAAGAAATAATATAAAGTTGAATTTATATATGAAAGGAATTTTATAAAAATGAATATAGCAAAAAATTGGGAAGATTATGAAATATTAGACATGGCAAACGGTGAAAAACTAGAAAGATGGAAGAATATAATTTTAGTTCGTCCAGATCCACAAGTAATATGGAAAAATAAATCTTTCCCTGATAAGTGGAAAGATATAAATGCAAAATATTTAAGAAGTAATACAGGGGGAGGAAAATGGGAGTATAATAAAAAAGTTCCTGCAGAGTGGCAAATAAAGTATAAAGATTTAATATTTAATATAAAGCCAATGGGATTTAAGCATACAGGTCTATTTCCTGAACAGGCTGTAAATTGGGATTGGATGATAGAAAAGATTAAAATTGCTAATAGGCCGATAAAAGTTTTGAATTTGTTTGCCTATACAGGCGGAGCAACAGTGGCATGCTTATATGCTGGTGCATCAGTTTGCCATGTAGATAGTTCTAAGGGTATGGTAGCATGGGCTAAACAAAATGTGCAATCATCTAATTTACAAGAAAAGCCAGTAAGATATATAGTTGATGATGTTGTTAAGTTTGTAAATAGAGAAATAAGAAGAGAAAATAAATATGATGCTATAATAATGGATCCACCATCTTATGGAAGAGGAACAAACGGAGAAGTATGGAAATTTGAAGATAATATTTGTGATTTGGTTGAATTATGTTCAAAGGTATTATCAAATAATCCACTGTTTTTTTTAATAAATTCATATACTACAGGAATATCAAGTACTGTTTTGGAAAATATATTGAATTTGAATATTTATAAAAGATATGGTGGAAATATAGAAAATGGAGAAATTGGACTTCCAATGACTGATTCAAAATTAATATTACCTTGTGGAATTTATGGAAGATGGGAAAGCTAAACTGATAGGGACGGGGTTAAATAGTTTAGCTTGCTAAACTATTTAACCCCGTCCCTATCAGTTTAGGAGTAATATATGGAAAAGTTAAATGTAATATATGAAGATAATCATATCATAGTAGTCGAAAAGCCAGTAAACATTCCATCACAAGCCGATAAAACTGGCGATGTTGATATGCTTACTATTATAAAGCAATATTTAAAAGAAAAATATAATAAACCAGGTGAGGCATATTTAGGATTAGTACATAGGTTAGACAGACCTGTGGGAGGAGTTATGGTGTTTGCTAAAACATCAAAAGCAGCTTCAAGGTTAAGTGAGCAAGTGAGAAACAAAACTTTTAAGAAAAGATATTTAGTAATATGCAATGGAAAAATGGATTTAGAAAGGGGAGAATTAGAGGATTATTTGATAAAAAATGAAAAGACTAATATGAGCAAAGTAGTAAGCAAAGAAACCAAGAATAGCAAATTGGCATTGTTAGATTATGAAGTATTAAAATATGATAAAGAATTAAATTTATCTGTATTAAAAATAAATTTACATACTGGTAGACATCATCAAATAAGAGTCCAACTTTCAAGTCGTAATCATAGTATATATGGAGATAATAAATATGGAGGAAGGGGGCATGGAAAGCAAATATGTTTGTGGGCATATGAACTTTCCATAGTTCATCCAACGACCAAAGAAGAACTTACTTTTAGAGTACTACCAGATAAAACAGGCAGCTGGAAAATATTGGAAAATACAGAAATATAAATTGGTAAAATAAGAATTAATATTAATAAAAATTATGTAAATTTTACGAAATAAAAGAAATCTTATATGAAAGTGTAATTAATAAATTTTCATATAAGATTTTTTTGTTTTTGTATATATATAAAAATTAAAGTCAAAAATTGTTATATTATGGCAGTAGTTAAGAAATGAGGTGAGCACATGATAGATAAATTTTGTGAATACCTAACAAACAGAATTAGAAAACAAACACCTAATATGGACGATGAACAAGCTGAAATAATTATGTATGGTATACAGCTTATTGTGGGTGAAATACCTAAAATATTTCTTATGTTTATAGTAGGATTTGCATTAGGTTTATGGTGGCAAACATTATTAGCTTTCTTTTTATTGTTACCATATAAAACAACCTCGGGAGGCTTTCATTTAAAAACACATTTGGGTTGTTTCCTCTGTACTAATATAGTTTATTGTGGAAATGCAATATTAAGTACAATATTTACGTTTCCATCAGATTTAGTTAGATATATAGTTATTGGAGTCATATACATTTTTGGAATAATAATGGTAAGCATATATGCCCCAGCAGATACAGAAAATCTACCAATATTAACTAAAAAAGAAAGAAAAGTAAAAAAGATTTTATCATATGTATTTTTAACAATTAATATGATAGGGGCTGTAATAATACCGAATACTGTTATACAAAATTTAATTATATTTGGAACATTTGTGCAAACAATTTCTATAACTAGAATAGCGTATATTATTACAAAAAATAAATATGGATATGAAGTATATATGCAACAACAAAATCAAGTTGCGTAAAAACATTTGGTAATAAAAGTATTGACCGGTGATACTTTTTTATAGATTAAATTTATAGGAGGAATTTATTATGTTAAAGTTATTAGCTAAAGTTGCAGAAAAATATGCAAAATCTACAAATACAGCTTGTTGGTTTTGGGGAGTATGGCATCAACCTAAAATGCCAGCTTCTTTAATAAAGAAAGACTAAAAATTAAAAAATAAGACAAGATAGTTTTAAATGATAAAAACTATCTTGTTTTACTTTAATAATATATTTCAAATTGTTGAGTAAAATATTCAGAATTTTTTGTAGTATATAAATTTAAATTATTATTTTTCTTTAAAATTTGCCTTATTTCCCATAATCCAAGACCAGTATTACCAGGTTTAGTAGAATAACCTTTTTCATATATTTTTTCTGTATCGATATTTTTTTCTTTATACGTATTTTCAATTATTAATAATTGTATATGTTTCCTTGTATCCTTACGAAAAGTTACATTAATAATTTTATTTTCACATTCTGAAGATGCCTCAATAGCATTATCCATTAGTATACCAAGAACTCTTGTGAATTCGTAAATTTTCATGTGTAGTTCATTCATATCTAAGAATGCTTCTAAGTGAATTTTTATACCTAGACTATCAGCTTTATGATATTTTGAAGCTAAAACATTATAAATTGCAGGATTGTTAACTACTTTCGGACTTAGAGTAGTTAAATTATTGGAAGTTTGAATATCTTCTACCAATTGAGAGTAATATTTTCTTAAGCCTTCAATATCATTGTTATCAATATAGCCTACCATACCTTGAAGTATATTTGAGAAGTCATGACGAAATGCTCTAGTGTTATCTTGTAATATTTCTAATGTTTTATTATATAACTGAGCTTCTTCTAAATTCATAGATGTAGTTTCTAATTTTGAAACAGTATGGATAGTATATAAACTTGTAGAAAAATATGCAATTAAACTTATCATATTTAATATAGTAATAATAAAAGGTAAATATGATACGTAAAAAGTTATCATATATATTTGCAATGCTATTAATACTATACCTAATATAGTATTAAGAATTAATAAAAATTTTTTCTTTTTATCTGAAACTTGTAGTTTTTCAATGTTTAATTTAGAATGTCTTAAAACCAGATATATTAGAAACATTGCTAGATATACAACTAAAGTTCCAATTAACCTATGTAATGGAATAGTACTACCAATTAAATAATCAATATTGAAAATACTGTAATACAATTTAGCAATTATAGATTCTAGTAAAGCTGTAGTTATAAAAGGAATAAAAATTGCTAATATTGTCTTTAAAATATTTGTCTTTAATATAAAAATATTAGCCAAAAAGAAAATAGTAACATTTATAAATGTATTAAATGGTTTGGGTGCAAATAAGTTTACTATGATACCTAATATACTTATTATTACTACATAAGCAATTTTTTGTTTCCTACTGACTGTTATATTAAGTATAGTTGTAAATAAAAGCATGGATACATAAATTTCTATAAATATAGAAGGAATACCAATTATATTAGTTAATTCTGGATTCACAGTATTTAAACTATTCCAAATTGTTTGAAACATTTCAATCATCTTTAAAAACCTCCATAAATTTATTTTTATATTTCGGACCTATGAAACACTTTAAATTACTATTGTTATCAAAATTTATAGTATTTTCATTGATATTAACATCTGTAATTTTATTAACATTAGCAATATAAGATTTATGACATCTAACGAAATTGTTAGGTAACCTATCGGAAATTTTGTTAAAAGAACTATAAATCTCATATGTCCTAGTATCAGTATAAAAGACTAATTTCATTCCATTTTTCTTGATATACCTAATGCTATCTTCATTAATAATAGTATGTTTATGATCTATATTAATAAAACTAAAATTATCGTTATCACTAGATACGTCTTCGATAAGTCTATCTATAGTTTCTTTAAGTCTACTTATTGTAATAGGTTTTGGTAGAAAATCAAAGGTTTTGTATTTATAAGCAACTAATATATACTCTAAGTGAGCACTAGTAAATATTATATAAGTTTTCTTGTCTTTTTTTCGAGCAAATTCAGCTAAATCCAAACCAGAAATTTTGGAGCGCAAGTCTATATCTAAAAGTAAAACATTTACAGTATTGTTGTTAAAGAAAGTAATTACATCATCTGGATTAGTGGTAGCAAGAGAAATTTCTGCATCTATCTTATTTTGAATAAATATAGAATCCAACATTTTTGAAAGTTTATCTAAAACGACTTTGTTATCATCACATAAAACGAAATTTAACATTTTATTTTTACTCCTAATAAAAAGAAAATCTAATAAAAATAGGAAAGTAATTACCTTTATTTTCCAATTCATAAGAAATAATAATTCAAAATTTTTGTATTGTCAAGTAAAAAATAGAGATTAAAAATAAAAAAATGTCGAAACTTGGGAGATGCTGAAAGAGTAAGATAAACTAACTGTAATAGATGAATAAATTTATACTTATAAATACAGGTAAGTATTATACGAAAGGAGATAAATTATATATAAAATTATAAAAAAATTTTTTTGTATAATAAAAAGACATTTTTATATAATTTTGAAATTATATTTTGTCAAAAATGATAAAATTTTGTCAAAATTATATAGAAGGTATAGAAGGAGTTTTAAAATGAGCGAATTACAAGATAGAAGGTATAAAGAAACTACACCAGAGGAAACTGTAAAAAGAATAAAAAAAATACTAAATGAAATAGGAATTGAAGTGGAAGAAAAATGGCAAAAAAAGAGTAGTGTTGGGACATATGCTTTAAGAGTACGTATAAAGGGAAGTGATATGGGACAGAATGGCAAGGGGATGACAAAAGAATTTGCAATGGCAAGTGGATATGCTGAATTCTTAGAAAGACTGCAGAATGGTGTATTTAGGTTTAGAAAAGAGAAGCCAACTGAAGAATTACCATTTACAAATTTCCCGGATGAGAAGAACTTAACAGTAGAAGAACTAATGAACGAAAAAAATAGTATTATAGAAAATATATTAAATACAAATAATTATGAAAAAAACACAAAAGAAGAAAAAATTAAATATATAAAAGAAATTATGAATGTTGGTGATGAGAAACAAGAAAATGGAAATATTGTGTCAGTACCATATTATAGTGTAAAATATAAAAATATACAATATATACCTTGTGAGCTATTTAGCTATTCTTTTGGTACTAATGGAATGTGTGCAGGAAATTCACCAGAAGAAGCATTAATAGAAGGATTGTCAGAGATACTAGAAAGATATGTGGCTATTAGAATATTAGAAGAAAAATTAGTATTACCAGAAATACCGGAAAGTTATATTGAAAATTTTCCAAAGGTAAAAAAGATGGTAGAAAAACTTAAAGAAAAAGATGAATATTATTTTAGATTGGTAGACTGTTCTTTAGGTGGAAAGTATCCTGTAGCAGGATTATATATTATACAAAAAAATACAGGAAGATTTGGATTTAAATTGGGGGCACATCCAGACTATGGAGTTGCTATGGAAAGATGTTTTACAGAAGCATCACAGGGAAGAGACATTTATGAATATGCACAAACTTCATTGTTTGATTTTTATAATCAAGATGAAAAGTGGAATGTTAATTTAACAAAATTTATATATTCAGAGATGCAATCAGTTCCATATCAAATTTTGGGAGATAAAGCTACTTATGAATTTACACAAGTGCAAGATGTATCTAATCTAAATAATAAAACAATATTAAAAAATCTAATAAATTCTATTTTAAATGACGGTAAAGACATTCTAATTAGAGATTTATCAGTATTAGGATTTCCTACATATAGTATAGCAATACCTGGAATGAGTGAGCTTGGATTAGATCCAAAATGTAAATATTTAGGCTTGATATATATTTTAGAAGAGTATTTAAAGGACATTTCAAAAATAAATTTAGATAATTTATCACAAGTTATAAAGATAATGGAAACAATTTTATATGAAATTGGTTATGAACAATTATCTCTTTTTATAAATTTAAAAGACATCAGTATATTACCTTGTGAACAAATTGGATTAGGTGGAAAGTATTTTCTTTCTATATTATATATTATGAATAAACAATATAAAGAGGCAGTTAAGCTTCTAGAAGATATGACTTATATAGCAGATAGTCTTATGCAAAATCCAATTGAACAGATAATGATAAAAGCGGTATATTATTATGCTTCAGCTATGGATAATCTAGAAAATCATGAAAAAGCCATGTACTATATTAAATTACTATTTGATGAGCAAATATCAGAAATGATTAATATGAGTTTTGGAAAAAGAGAAGAGATTTTAATAAATCATTATGGAATTACACCAGATGATTATGTAGATAATGATGATGCATATTACTTACCATTTATGGATAAATTTAGACATATACAAAAAGATAATGTAATTGACCAAATGAAAAATAGAAAAATTTTTGAGTAATATTGGTTAAAAAATATAACAATTTTACAAAGTAAGCAAGCTAGAAGCATATTTTATAATACTTCTATCTTGCTTATTTTTTATTAATTAGTAAATATAACTAAATTATTGAAAAAAGGACCAAAGTATGATAGTATAAACAAATATAAATTCACAAAAATATAATATGTAAGAAATGGAGAAAGTAAATATGAAAATAACCAAATTAAGAATTACAAAAAATAAAGTACTAATAGTGGCTATAGTTGTAATGTTAATTATATTATTTTTTGTATTAAATATTTGTTTTATTAAAGAAGAACATGAAAAAGAGACTTTTGCAACTATAGAAACACTACAAGAAGCTAGAATAGCAGAAGAACCAGAGGGTGAATTTATAAGTATAAATGAATTAGATGAAAATATAATAGATGAAAATGCAATAGATGAAAATGCGATAGATGAAAATGTGGTACAAGATAAAAATATAGAACAAAATGAAGATTCTAATAAAAAAATAAACAATGTAACTCCATATTACATTAAAGTTAACTATGGCGCTCAAGTTGTAAATATTTATTCAAAAGATGAAAGTGGAAATTATACAATTCCAGTAAAGGCAATGGTATGTTCTACTGGAATTGCTACACCAAAATCTGGTGTTTATTCTATTCCTGCAAGGTGGAATTGGTTAGGATTACAAGGAGATGTATATGGTCAATATTGTACTCAAATAAAGGGCAATATCTTATTTCATTCAGTTCCATATTTAAGAAGAGGAGATCAAGCAAGTTTAGAATATTGGGAATATGACAAGTTAGGAACATATGCATCATTAGGTTGTATTAGACTTACTGTTAAAGATGCTAAATGGATTTATGATAATTGTGCAAGAGGAACGCAGGTAGAATTTTATTCAAGCATTGAGCCAGGTCCTTTAGGAAAACCATCAGCAACTAAAATATCGTCTTATCCAGATTATCTTAGAAATTGGGATCCAACTGACCCAAGTCCAAATAATCCATGGAATACATATCAAGAACCAGAAAAAAATAATAATATAAAAAATGAACAAACAAATAGTAATGTAAACGAACAGGCTAGCAATGAAACAAGTGATAAAAATACTGTAGAAAATAATAAAACTAATAATGTAGTAAGTGATAAAGCTAATAATATAGAGACCAATAATACCAATAATGTAGTAAATGATAAAAATAATAATGTAGAAAACAATAAGACTAATAATGTGGTAAGTTATAAAAATACTGTAGAAAATAATAAAACTAATAATGTAGTAAGTGATGAAAATAATAATGTAGAAAACAATAAGACTAATAATGTAGTAAGTGATAAAAATAATAATGAAGAGAATAATAAGTCTAATAATGTAGTAAGTAATAAAAATAATAGTGTAGTGAACAATAAATCAAGCAATAAAAATACTAATGAAGTAAAGTCAATCTAATAATGTTACAACTAAAAAAATAATAATGACTAAATTGTAAAAGGTAATAATTGAAAAACTAATACTAATAATAGTTAAATATAAAGACTAAACTATCTAGTAAAAGTAGTGTAATAAAAATACTCGGAAAATACTCTGAGTATTTTTTTTGTATAGTATAAATCAATGTTGAATATATATGTAAGTAATAATGTAAATGAGAACTTCATACAATTTAAAAAGATTATTGGAGGTGAATTATAATGTTAAAGATTATAAGTATAATTAAAAATAAATATACATTAATTATAGGTGCAATAGCAGTTGTTGTGTTTGCTTTTAGTTTAGTTTCATTAAATAACAATAATGCAATAAATACTAGTTCTACTGCACTTAGTACTAAAAAAATAGAATGGGGCATAAAAAGGAATGATAATCATGAGCAACCAGATTTGGGAAAAGTAAACAAGAATATAATAGATAATAATAATGGAATTGCAATTGGAAACAAAGAAAGTAAAAAAGTATATTTAACTTTTGACGAAGGATATGAGGCGGGGTATACGGAAAAAATATTAGAAACTCTTAAACAAAATGAAGTGAAAGCATGCTTTTTTATTACTGCACACTATGTGAATAGTAAACCTGATTTAGTACAAAAAATGATTGATGATGGGCATATAATAGGAAACCATACAGTGAACCATAAAAGTATGCCAACATTATCTTTAGATGAAATAAAGAAAGAAGTAATGGATTTACATACAACAGTATATGATAAATTTGGATATGAAATGAAATATATTAGACCGCCTAAAGGAGAATATAGTGAGGCTTCTGTAGCATACTGTAATAGTCTTGGATATAAAACCGTAATGTGGTCTTTTGCATATGATGATTGGGATGAGAACAAACAGAATAGAGAAGAGTATGCTAAAAAGAAAATACTTGATAATATTCACAATGGTGCTGTAATTTTGTTACATGGAAATTCGAAAGATAATGCAAACATATTAGATTATTGCATTAAAGAAATAAAGAATCAAGGATATGAATTTAGTAGTTTAGATGATTTTGAGAGATAGACTATTAAAAATAATTTTAGTAATATGAAATAATGTTGAAAGATTTTTCATAAATTTATGTCTTTAATTAGAAAAGGCAAGAAAGGATTAATTTGAAAAGTGCGAAAAATAAAAAATACGAAAAAACAAAATAGATTTGATAAACTCTTAGAAATGCCAAAAGAAATATCTTCAACAGATCCTAAAGTAACAATAATGGGTTTTAATGAAATGCTTATAGAAAATTACAAGGGAATTTTAGAGTATCAAGAATTTTTTGTTAGGATAAGTACACATATAGGAATTGTAAATGTGAATGGATTTAATTTAGTGTTAAACGAGATGTCTAGTGAAGATGTGATGATAACAGGAAAAATTGAAAGTGTAGATTTTGAATCAACAGAATAAATAAGTAAAATTTTATAATAATTTTACTAACATATGAAGGGGAGGAAAGACTTGTATATAAAAATTATATTAAGTTATATAGTTGGTTTTTTAAGAATATCAGTAGAGGGATACTTTGTAGAAAGATTTATAAATATATGTATAAGTAAAAATATTCTATTATGGAAAACAAAAAGGGAGAAAACAACATTTGTAAAAGCTAATATAAGTATAAAAGATTTTAGAAGAATATCATCTATAGCAAAACAGACAAAATGTAAAGTAAAAATAGAAGCTAAAAAAGGATTGCCATTTATATTTAATAAATACAAAAAAAGAAAAATATTTTTTGTATTTCTTTTCATTATTATAGCATTAATTATTTCTCTTTCAAATTTTATTTGGAATATAGAAGTTGAAGGAAATCAAAAAATTCCAACAGAAGAAATATTAGAAAACTTAAAACAAGAAGGTTTAGATATTGGAAAATTTAAGGGTAGTATAGATACAAAAAAAATAATAGATCAAATAAGATTAGATAGAAATGATTTGGCATGGATTGGAATTGAAATTAAGGGTACTAATGCAGTTGTAAAAGTAGTGGAAGCGGATTTAAAACCAGAAATATTACAAGAAGATGAATATTGTAATATTGTTGCAACAAAACCAGGAATAATTGTAAAAGTAAATGCTGTAAATGGTACACCCGTAGTAAAAGAAGGAGATGTAATAAAACAGGGAGCAGTACTAATAGCAGGTTGGCTAGAAGGCAAGTATACTGGAACTAGGTATGTGCATGCAAATGGTGTGGTACAGGCAAAAGTTTGGTATAGTCAAACTGAAAAAGTAGGACTAAAAGAACAAAAAAATATACGCACAGAAAATGTCGAAAATAAATATTCCGTAAAATTAAATAATTTTCAAATAAATTTATATAAAACTCTTTCAAAATTTGAAAAATATGATACAATAATACAAAATAAAAAAATAAAATTATTTTCCGATTTTTATTTACCAATAGAAATAATAAAAATAACAAACTATGAATTGGAAGAAAAAGAGGAAGAACACACATTAGAAGAAGCAAAAGAAATAGCTATACAAAGAGCAAAAGAGTCTTTAGACAAACAAATAGCGGATAAAGAAAATATATTAAACACATATATAAATTATAAAGAAAACAATAATGAAGTTGAAGTACAAGTTATTTATGAAGTTCTTGAAGATATAGGGACAAAAGATAAAATAGTATTTTGAAAGGAAATGATAATATGGAAGAAAGAAGTATTAAAGTTTATACAGATAAAACCTTTTTTAATAAGATAACAAATACTATAACTAAAATGTTAATTCCTACTAAAATTGGAATTAATGGAATGCTTATTTCAATGAAAAGAAATAATTTATTAAAAGCATATGAAAACTGCGAAAGTGCAAAGCACGAAAGAGAAGATAAGAAAGCTATACTAAATAAAAAATATGAAGATGCATATAGCTTATACTTAGAATCTATAGATAAATATATAATGGATTCTATTTATAAAAAAGTAAAAAATGATACAGCAACAGACTTTGAAAAACAAGCTTTATCAAAATATTATGAAGTTATACATATAAAAGAAACAGAATATCTAGAATATAAATATGCTAAACAAAAATATTTGTTAAATTTAGATTATGAAACAGTAAAACAACTAAATAAACCAAAATTATTAGAAAAGTATAATGCATTTTATTTATCAAAGGTAGATACTTTATATAAGGGTATTTTAAAACATTTTTCAATAAAATTAGCGGATAATTTAACTTATCAAAATAAAGAAGAAATATATGAAAAAATATTTGTTAATTTAGAAGAATATATAGAATACATACTTCCACTAAAGATGGAAAAAGATAAAAATGATACATATAAAGAAATATATGACGAATATGAAAAATTTGAAAGATATACAATTGGAAAGTTAGATCAAAACGAAGGTATAGAAAAGAGAATGGCTCTTTTAGCAATGAGTAGGAAGTTATTTACACATAGCTTACCTTTGGTTGTAGCAGAGCAATGTTATATAAAACTTTTAAAAGATGTAAGAAGTTTAATAGTAGATACTAGAGTTGTAAAGAAGCAAGAAAAGGCATATTCTTTACTAATAAGATTAATAGAAGATTATAATGTAAAATTACTTTCTACTAAAATTTATTGGGACAAGCCAGCAGAAAGAGATAATTATAAACAATTTTGGAATGCATATAAGGAATTAGAAAAATTAAAAAATACAGACTACATATCATACATGAATAAGAAAGAAATATTATTCGTAAAGAGCGACCTAAAAGAAGTTAGAAAGAATGAATTAAGATATGACAAAATAATAAAGTTTTACAAGAAAAAGCTAGTGGAATTAGGAGCAATAAGAGAACTAAAAAATTCATATAAGTCACAAAATAAATATGTTAAAGGAGTGAAAAAAGGGAAAGTAGCAGAAGCTTAACCTAAAAAAATGGAAGTATTACAATTAGAATACTTAGATTTAGAAGAAAATAATGAATATGAAAAATTAATAAGTAGGGTAGTGGAAATGTGCTTTCAGGAGGAAAATTTACAGGACTTAAATTTATATATTAGCGTAACATTAACTACTCCGGAGCATATAAGAAAACTAAATAAAGAATATAGAAAAATTGATAAAGAAACTGATGTACTTTCATTTCCTATTTTTGAAAAACAGGAAATACAAAATATGGTATTGGGTAAGTTAAAAAATCCAATACAAGAGTCTTTGGGAGATGTTGTAATATCAATACAAAGAGTAAAAGAACAAGCTGTAGAATATGGACATTGTTTTGAAAGAGAGTTAGCATACATGGTAGTTCATGGTTTTTATCATTTAATGGGATATGATCATATGGAAGAAGTAGAAAAAGCACAAATGAGGCAGAAAGAGGAGAGTGTATTAAATAAATTAGATATAAAAAGATAGCTGAAAAAAATACAACAATAAGGGGAATTTAAATGGAAGATGAAAGACTAAAAAATAAAAACTTTATTGATGCATGGAAAAAGGCATTTGGTGGTATATGGTATTCAATAAAAACACAAAGAAACGTAAAAGTACAGTTAGGTATAGCGGTAGTTGTTATTTTATGTATGATATTTTTTAAATTAAATATTACAGAATGTATATTTTTAACTTTTGCAACAATGTTAGTTATAATTACAGAGGTTATGAATACTGCAGTGGAAGCTGCAGTAGATTTATGCACAGATAAATTTCATCCAATTGCAAAAATCGCTAAAGATGTTGCAGCAGGTGCAGTAGTTCTTTCTGCACTAAATGCAGTTATAATTGCTATACTAATTTGCATAGGAAGAATGCAAGTATAATATTTTTTTAGATGAAATAAGTTATATATAACTTAATAATATTTGCAAAGCAAAAAACAGTTAAATTAAAAGGTAGGGATATATCAAAATGGGTAAGTCAGGTGGAATAAAAATATTAGCTATAATATTAATTATATTAGTTATAGTGGCAGCTGGTTTAATTTTGTTAAAAATGAACAATGATAGAGATAAACAAATAGCTAAAGCAAGTTTGCAAAATAATATAGAAGTGGAAGAGCCAGATCCAGTACCATTAACTTTTTTAGGTAATGAAAGGCCAATAGCTGTAATGATAGATAATCATATAGATGCTATGCCACAAGCAGGTTTAAGCAAGGCATACATTGTATATGAAATTATAGTTGAGGGTGGAGAAACTAGGCTTATGGAAATATTTAAATCAACGGAATTGAATGAAATTGATTTAGAAAAAATAGGCCCAATAAGAAGTGCTAGGCATTATTTCTTAGATTATGCTTTAGAAAATGATGCTATATATGTTCATTTCGGGTGGAGCCCTCAAGCTCAGTCAGATATACCAAAATTGGGAGTAGATAATATTCATGGAATTTATGAAAGTTCATCTGACTTTTGGAGAGTTAAAGATAAATATGCTCCACATAATGTTGTAACAAGTACAGAAGTAATAAAAAGATTAGCAAAAAATAAAGGCTATAGTTTAAAATCAACTAAAGATTCAGTTTTAAACTATACAGCAAAAGAGGTTAATTTAGAAGATAGTAGCACAAGTGCATACAATGTTACAATTCCATATTCTTATAATAATACTGTTAAATATGAATATGACCCAGAAGCTAAAAATTATATTAGATACTCAAGAGACAAAAAGCAAGTAGATTGGTTAAATGACGAGGAAGTTCGAGTAAAGAATATTATAATAACAAAATGTAAAAATAGCACATTAAATGATGGCGAAAATAAAGGAAGACAAACTTTAAGTAATATAGGAACTTTATCTGGTTACTACATTACTAATGGAAAAGCTATTGAAATTACATGTGAAAAGACATCAAGAGATGCACAAACTGTATATAAAGATTTAGAAGGCAATGAAATAGAAGTTAATGACGGAAATACATTTGTGCAAATTTGTCCAATAGATGCTAAAATTACTATAGAAGGAAATCCAGACGAGGAAATCAATGCAAATATTATTGATGAAAATGTGATAAATGAAAATATTACAACTGAAAATTGAAAATCTTAAATTAATAAGCAAGATTATATTTTAAAACTAAAAAGTTTATTTCTAAAAAAGACGTCCATATATGCTAAAAGTTAGGCATATATGGCGTTTTTTACCTTATGTTTATATTAATAGTATAGAACTAAATTTGAAAAAATGAAAACGAAATGGTATAATAAAAAAAATTATATAAATTACTAATTTCTACAAAATTAGCATTTTATAAATAGTATAATATGTTGTGAATTCTAGAGGGGGATTATAAAAATGGAGGAGAAGTTTAAATCTGGTTTTGTATCAATTGTTGGAAGAACAAATGTTGGAAAATCAACCATATTAAATGCGTTAGTTGGAGAAAAAGTAGCTGCTGTTGCAAATAAGACTCAGACTACAAGAACAGCAATAAAAGCAATAGTTAATAGGAAGAATTCTCAAATTATTTTTATAGATACTCCAGGAATTCATAAGCCTAAATCAAAGTTAAGTGAGACTATGATAGAAACAGCATTTTCTTTTATAGGAGATGTAGATGTTATTTTATTTGTTATTGATGCTACTTCAAAAGAAATTGGAAGAGGGGATAAAAGAATACTAGAAAAAATAAAAGAAGCTAAAAGAAAAACAATTTTAATAATTAATAAAATAGATATGCTTGAAAATAAAGAAGAATTACTTCATTTAATATCTTTGTATAATCAAGAATACGCTTTTGATGCAGTGGTACCAATATCTGCTACAAGAAAAGAAAATTTGGAAGATATATTAGTAGAAATAGAAAAATACTTAAAAGAAGGACCAGCTTACTATGATACGGAAGAGTATACAGATCAAACATTAAGACAACTTGCAGAGGAAATAATTAGAGAAAAAGCTTTAAAACTTTTAGATGATGAGGTTCCTCATGGTATATATGTAGAAGTTGAAAAAATGAAAAAGCGTAAAACAAAAAATAAAGAAGAAATATATGATATAGATGCAACTATATATTGCTTAAGAGAAGCACATAAGGGAATTATAATTGGAAAAGATGGTAATATGCTGAAAAAAATTGGAACATATACTAGGCAAGATTTAGAAAGAATGCTTGGTGTAAAAGTAAATTTAAAAGTATGGGTAAAAGTAAAAGAAGACTGGCTTAATGATGCTTCAATAGTTAAAAAGTTTAAATTAAATTAAAATTCCAAAAATTGCAAGTATAAATTTTTAATAAAAGCAAATGATAAAATTAAAGAAAAAAATGTAAATGAAATTTTCTTTATATTAAAGGAGTTGATTGCATATGATAAAACAAATAGCTTGGAATACCTTTAAAAATACAGGTGATATAAATTCATACTTAGAATTAGTAAAAATAGAAAATGTAGAAAAAAATTTAGAAGTAAATCCTCAATTAATGGACATTGAAAAGACAGAAAAAATACAAAATAATTTGGGAGAAAATATAGGAATAGATACAATGACCGAAAAATATACAAAAAATTAAATAGAATTAAAAGGAGAAAAAATGGCAGTATACAAAACAAAAGGAATAATAATTGCAGAAAATAATATGGGAGATTTCGACAAGATGGTAACTATACTTACTCCAAATGGGAAAATTGGGTGTGCTGCAAAAGGTGCGAGAAGACCAAGGAGTCAGCTTATGGCAGGTACCCAATTTCTATGTTTTGGGGAGTATATGTTATTTAAAGGGTCAAATACTTATACTCTAAATTCATGTGACACGATAGAAATTTTTTACAATATAAGAACAGATTTAGATAAGTTAGAATATGCTGTTGAAGCAACTAAAATTATTAAGGAAGTTACATATGAAAATCAAAACACATATAAAATATTGCAATTATATTTAAATACATTATATGTTATATCTGAGACAGATACTAATTTAGAATTAGTAATTTCAATATTTAAAATTAGATTAATGTGTATACTTGGTTTTACACCAAGAATAGATAAGTGTGTTAATTGTGGAAACGAAGACGAAATATCTCATTTTAGCTTTGCAGATAATGGTTTTAAATGCTCTTCTTGTGCAAAACAAGACAGTGGTGCGGTAGCAATATCAAATTCAACTAAAAATGCAATAAAATATATTATTATGGCTCCTCCAAAGAAAATATTTTCATTTACCATATCTGAAGAAAATATAAAACAACTTAGTATAATTGCTAAATTATACACACAAACAAAATTAGATTCATAAATATATATAAAGTGTTTACGATTTGTAGGCTAAGAAAATATTATGATTTTCTAAATTTTTTAAGGACTAGTGTGAATTGAATCAAGAACAATGTTACTTGCGAAAAAATTAGTGAAAAATGTTGTAATGTTGAAGTTATTGTGATATATTAATTTGCATAGGAGGTAGCCTATGTGGGGAGATATAGCAATAGCTTTTTTACTTGCTTTTATAACATCATTTGTATTAACACCTCATACAATAAAAATAGCGAGAAAAATAGGTGCAGTAGATGTACCAAAAGATGAAAGAAGAATGCATAATAAGCCAATGCCAAAGTTTGGAGGGCCAGCAATAATAGTAGGTTTTCTTATATCAACAATATATTTGATTATAACCTCTTCAATAGAAGGAAATATAAATATTTTCGGACAAGAGAATTATGCCTTAAAATTATTAGGTTTTCTTGGAGGAATAATGGTATTGAGCACGTTTTGTTTTTTTGATGATATAAAAGGAATACATCCTTTAACCAAACTAACAGGTCAAGTTATAGCGGCAACTATAGTTATAGCTTGTGGAATTAGAATAGAAAACTTAAATATACCTTTTTTTGAAGGAAATATAGTTTTAAATAATATAGTATCCATAGTAATAACATTATTTTGGGTAGTTGGGATTACGAATGCAATTAATTTAATAGATGGTTTAGATGGATTATCATCTGGAATTGCAATTATATCTTGTATATCTTTATTAATAATATTTGCATTAAATCAATCTCCGCTAATTGCAATAATTATAATAACAGCTTTAGCTGGAGCAATATCAGGATTCTTACCTTTTAACTATAATCCAGCAAAAACATTTATTGGAGATATTGGCTCAAATTTTATAGGTTTTGCACTTAGTATAGTTTCAATTCTAGGAATAGCCAAAACAGCAACTGCATTTGTAGTAGTATTACCTATAATTGTTTTAGGATTACCAATATTCGATACGTTAACAGCCATTGTTAGAAGAATAGTAAAAGGTAAATCAATAAAAGCAGTATTTCAAGCCGACAAAGGACATTTACATCATAAGTTAATAGCAAAAGGTTTTTCACAAAAAGAAGCAGTATTGTTTTTATATGGAATATGTGTTGTTTGTGGAATGTTTGCAATAATATTGTTTGAAAGTGATATATGGAAGGCACTATCATTTGCATTAATGGTAATAGCTGTAATATTCATAGGATATAAAGAATTTTTTAGGTTGAAAGAAGAAAGAGTGGAAGAAGAGAAAGAACAGAATAAAAAAACTGAAATGTAAATTGAAATATTTAATAAGGAATAATTCAAAAGATTTATAGAATAGCAAAATATTAAAACGAAAGAAGGTGAAAGCAATGTATAAATGTTTGGCATGTGGATATATATATGATCCAGAAGTCGGAGATCCAGATGGGGGAATACCTGCTGGAACAAAATTTGAAGATATTCCAGATGATTGGGTTTGCCCAATTTGTGGAGTTGGAAAAGATATGTTTGAAAAAGTATAGAAATTAATTTATAAATTTAATAAAAAACAGGCAATCATAAATAGAATGAGATTGCTTGTTTTTATTAGAATTAAACTATTAGGGACGGGGTTAAATAGTTTAACAAAAAATTCTTATATTACTAGCAAAACATTAATATTATATATTTTGAAGTGATTCGTGGGGACCGTTTTAGAAAATGTTACGAACGTATGTGAGTTACATTTTCTTAAATGGGGCAACGTAAAAATATATAATATTCATGTTTTGCAAATAAGCATAGAACTTTACTTTTGTTAAACTATTTAACCCCGTCCCTAATAGTTTAATAAAAAGAAAAATTGAGTTGATATAGAAGAAAAATTATAGTATAATATTGGAAACAAAATCCAAGGAGGAGTATATGGAACAAGAGGAAAAGAAAAAAAAATTAAGATTTAATATAATAGCAATAATGTGTATAATTATCTTCTGTTTTGCAATGTCACCAATAACATTGCAAAATGATACATTTTATACAATAAAAGTAGGGGAGACAATTTCACAAAACGGTGTAGATATGAAAGATCATTTTTCATGGCATGAGGACTTACCATATACATATCCACATTGGGCTTATGATTTAGGAATGTATTATATATATCAAACAGGAAATAATGTTGGTAATTTCTTAAGAAGTTTAGACTTTGTAAAACAAGAAAAAGAAATACAAGATAAGTATGATAATTTATCAGAAGATGCAAATGTTAATGAAATATTAGAAACAGCTACAGAAACAGCGGAAAATAATGAAAACTTATCATTTGTAGATAGCATAGCACATGCAATAAATAATGCTGATTTTGGAATGATATTTATATATTTATCTACTATAATTTTAGCTTCTATACTAGGAATTTTAATATATATAATAGGTATTAAACTAACCAAAAATAATTTAATATCATTTATTTTAACACTAGCAGAAATATATTTATTAAAAGATTTTATTGCTGCTAGGGCGCAATTACTTTCATACATACTATTTGTATTAGTAATATTATTTATAGAAAGTTTCTTACAAACAAAAAAGAAAAGGTATTTGATAGGTTTAATAATAATTTCAATAATACTTGCTAACACACATGTTGCTACATGGCCTTTTTTCTTTGTGTTATTCTTGCCATATGTGGCAGAATATTTACTAGTAACCATTATAGATATTCACATATTTGCACAGCTATCATTACTTTTTCACAGAACTAAATTATATATTTTGAAAAAGAAGTATCCAAATGAAGAATTAGAAGAAAATTTAACTGAGAGCAAAAAAAAGACAATAAAAAAGGCAAAAGAAAATATAGAAAAACAAGAGAGTATAGTTAATAGCAAAATAAGTAGATTGGAAAAAATAGATTCAAAAACGAAAAAACTTAGAGAAAATCCATACAAAATTAAAGTAACTAAAAATAAAGCTGTAATTTGGTTAGTTGCTATAATGGTTGTTTGCGTATTTACTGGGCTTTTATCACCAGCTGGTGATACACCATACACATATTTAGCAAAAACTATGGAAGGAAATACAACTCAAAGTATAAGTGAACATTTACCATTAACATTATTTGATGATAAGCAAACAATGTTTGTATTAACTTTATTTTTACTTATACTAATATTTACAGATACAAAAATAAAATTAAGTGATGTATTTATGCTCGCAGGTTTAGTATTTTTAACATTTATGTCAAGAAGGCAGGTTGCATTATTAGTAATAATAGGTGGATTTATATTCCAGAAACTAATAGTATCTTTAATAAATAAATATGATGCAGATATGTTCAAAAAATTAGAAGAATATTTTTGTGGAAAGCTATTAGGAAATATATGTATAATTGCTGTTGTATGTACCATATCATTATTAATATTTTATCCTAAAAGAAATCAAAAGTTTATAAATACAACTTCATATCCAAAAGATGCAGCAACATTTATTATAGAAAATTTAGATATGGAGAACATGCGACTATATAATGAGTATAATTATGGAAGTTATTTATTATTTAGAGGAATACCTGTATTTATAGATTCAAGAGCCGATTTGTATGCACCAGAGTACAATGGAACTAAAAATGAAGACGGTGAGTATGAAGGAAGAGATATATTCTCAGATTATATTAATATATCTACAATAGGCACTTATTATGAAAATAAATTTAGAGATTATAATATTACTCATGTTTTATGCGTAAATAATGCAAAATTAAATTTATTTTTATCAAGAAGTAGTGATTACAAACAATTATATAAAGATGATAATTTTGTAATTTATGAAAGGTTAATAGCAGATAATTAGGAGTTAATATGAAAAAAGTATTTTTAATTATTATGATAATATTTTTGGCTTTAGCAATTGATCAAACAATAAAAATTGTGGCAATGAATGATTTTACTGAGCAAAATTTAAGTTTAGGAATTTTTAATTTAACTTATCATCAAAATACAGGAGTAGCATTAGGAATAAACAAAGAAAATACATTTTCAACTATAGCAATGGATATTTTTGTAATTTTTATACTTGTACTATTTATGTTTAAGCAGTTTAATAATATAGATATAAAAAGAACAGTATTTATGAGTATGGTACTAGCAGGTGGAATAAGTAATTTAATAGACAGATTTTTTTATGGAGGGGTTGTAGATTATATAGATATAAGTAATCTAATTTCAAATTTTCCAATATTCAATATTGCAGATTGCATTATAATTATAGGTCTAATATTATTTGCGATTTTTACGTTTAAAGACTTTTCTAAAATTCAAAGTGGGCAATTTATCAAAGAAGAGAGAAACAAAAGAAGAGAATAATATTACTAGCTAAATTAAAGTTTTTTATAATTAAGAAATAGATATAATTTGAAAAATTAATTATTTATTACTATGTGAGTTTTCTAATAATTTAAAGTTCCATTTAGCTTATATACTAAATAAATTTTGGGCTAATAATTGGAATTTTAAATTAAGTGAGGAAGGAATAGAATTTAAGATGAATAAGGAAATAATAGTAGATGAAGATAATGTACGAATAGATGCATATATAAGTAAAAAAATAGATATATCTAGGACGACAGTAGGTCGTCTTTTAGATAACAAAAAAATAACTATAAATGGAAAATACGAAAAACCTTCATATAAAGTAAAAGTAGGAGATAAAATACAAATAGAATTAGAACCTGCAAAAGAAATATCTCTTGAGGCACAAGATATACCTATTGAAGTAATATATGAAGATGATGATATTATAGTTGTAAATAAACCAAAAGGATTAGTGGTTCATCCTGCCAATGGAAATCCAGACGGAACTTTAGTAAATGCAATAATGGCAATTTGTAAAGATAGCCTTTCTGGTATAGGCGGAGAAATACGACCAGGTATAGTTCATAGGTTAGATAAAGATACATCTGGACTATTAATTGTAGCCAAAAATGATAAAGCACATATTAATTTAAGTGAACAAATAAAGAATCACGAGGTAAAGAAAACGTATATTGCACTAGTAAGGGGTATTGTTAAAGAAAACGAGGCAACTATAAATATGCCTATTGGAAGAAGTACAAAAGATAGAAAAAAAATGGCAGTAAATAAGAATGGAAAAGAAGCAATTACACATTTTAAAGTTTTAAAGAGGTATGATAATTATACTTTATTAGAGGTAAAAATAGAAACTGGTAGAACTCATCAAATAAGAGTTCATTTATCAGAGATAGGTTATCCTGTGGTTGGTGACATGGTATATTCTAATGGCAAAAACAAATGGGGAGTAGAAGGTCAATGTTTACATGCTCAAAAGTTAGAGTTTAAACATCCAACAACTAATAAAATAATGGAATTAGAAGCAGATTTACCACAGTATTTTAAAGATGTTTTAGATGATTTGGAAAGATAAATAAGTGCTTTTTAGAAAATGAATATTACTATAAAAAGTGCAAAATATTAATTTATTATTTTTATTTAGTAACATTTTGTGGGGACCAACAAATTATAGATTGTTAACAAATTTTATAAAAATAAAATTTGTGTTACAAGCTATTATGCAGTTGGGAGTTACTAAATAAAAATAATAAATTAATATTTTGCAAATAAAATAACGGTAAAGGGGAGATTTTTTTGGAAGAAGTTAGGTTACAAAAATATTTAGCAGAAGCGGGAATTGCATCAAGAAGAAAAGCTGAAGAATTAATTGTGCAAGGAAAAGTAAAGGTAAATGGCAAAATTGTAACAGAATTAGGAACTAAAATTGTACCAAATAAAGATAGAGTAGAATTTGAAGGCAACGAGGTCAAAATTCAAAGTAATTTAGTATATATATTATTAAATAAACCTATAGGGTATGTAACAACTGCAAAAGATCAATTTAATAGAGATTCTGTACTAGACTTAGTAAAAGTAAAAGAAAGAGTTGTGCCAGTAGGAAGGCTAGATATGTATACATCTGGAGCATTAATTTTGACAAATGATGGAGATTTTGTATACAAAGTAACTCACCCAAAACATGAAATTGAGAAAACTTACACAGTTACTTTAAAAGGAATTATAACAGATGAAGAAGTTCAAAGTTTAAGGGCTGGAGTAAAAATATTAAATGATGAAGAGGAATATGTAACAAGACCAGCAAAAGTAAAAATATTGAAAACGGATAGCGAAAAAAATATATCAAGGTTGGAAATTGTAATACATGAGGGAAAAAATAGGCAAGTAAGAAAAATGTGTGAAGCAGTAGGAAGAAAGGTTTTAGCTTTGCATAGAAGTAAAATAGCAAGTTTAGATGTAAAAGATTTAAAGTTAGGACAATGGAGATATTTAAATGAAAAAGAGATAGATACAATCTTAAATGGAAAAATTAAGTGAAATATTTTATCTAAATTAAGAATAGAAGTTATCGCAAATTTCGGTAATTTCTATTTTTATAAAATTTGAAAACTCTATTTACAATAAAAATAATTAAATATATAATTATAAAAACAAAAGAAAAGGAGATAAAAGAGTGAAATACCAAAGATTTGAGCCAGAGGGATGGGAAGAAAATTTTAGACCGATGTCTAAAGAATATTTAGAAAACGCAATGCGTAAAGGAACAATTTTACAAGGAATTGTAAAAAAATGTGATGATAGCTATAACTTACATGTTGACTTTGGAAACAACATTATAGGAGTAATACCAAGGAGTGAGGTTGAAGCAGTAAATGTAGATGAAACAGGGTTTCCTAAGCCCAATATATGTGTAAGTAAAGTTAACAAATATGTTCAATTTAAAATAACAGATGAAGTGTCAAAAAACAAATTTATTTTATCGAGAAAACAGGTTGGAAATGAAGCCTTACAATGGGTAAAAGACTCCTTGAAAGAAGGAGAAATAGTAAACGGTATAGTAAAAAGTATTCAACCATATGGAGCATTTGTTGAAATAGGAGGAGGCATAGTAGGTCTATTGCATATAGAAGATATTTCTGTTGCAAGAATAAAAACTCCAGCTGAAAGACTAAAAATTGGACAAAAAGTAAAAATTATGATAAAATCTATAGATAGAGAAAACGAAAGAGTTATACTTTCATACAAAGAGCTTTTAGGAACTTGGGAAGAAAATGTAAAAAAGATTGAGGAAGGCTCTGTTGTATCTGGTATAGCAAGAGAAATAGAGAAAAATAAAAATGGGATATTTGTAGAGTTAATGCCAAATTTAGTAGGTCTTGCTGAGTATAAAGATAATATTGAATATGGGCAAGAAGTAAGCGTACTTGTTAGAAAAATAATTCCAGAGAAAAGAAAAATTAAATTATTAATAGTTTAAAAGACAAATGTCTTTTGGGAGGTAGAATTTATGGTAGAGGATAACGAAATAAAAGCAGAAGTATCACCATTTGCAATTAGAGAAGGTGAAATAAAAACTTTTGATGGTAAAGATGGCTATGTATCTATGAATCAAATAATACATAAAATTAATATAGGTCATATAACAGATATTCATTTTAAAATATTAGAATTAGTTAATGAATTTGAATTTATTACTTCAAGGCAGATATTCCAATTATTGCAATGGAAAGGTGAAGATATAAAATCTCAAGATAAACTAAATAATAAATTGGAGCAACTTGTAAAATCAAAAATATTAACTAGATACTATTTTAGTTCAGAAGATGGAAAGGGAATTTATAGAATTTATTGTTTGGAAAAAATGGGCAAATATCTATTAAATTCAAAAGAAGTAGAATGTAAATGGCAACCTACTGATAATACAAAACCTGTTCCAATGATTAAAAAGAGATTAGCAGGTAATCAAACAATAATTGCATATTTAAGAAAAGTAAAGGCGTTTGATTCATACATTCCAAAACCAGCAATTACAGCGAAACAAGCAGGAAAAGTGTTTAAAGCTACTGGTGGAAGTGTAAAACTTACTAAAAATAAAAAAGCAATACAATTTCTTTTTGAAGTAGTTAGACGTGAAGAAGATTGGGAAAAGAAATTAGTAGAAAAAATGAGATTATATCAAGATTTTTATGATAATTTTGTACCAGGGGATTCTGGTTTTGCTTCAATTCCACAATTAATTTTTATATGTGAAGATGATAAACATATGGCAGAAACTTTTAAAACAATAGTAGTAAATAGGGTAGAGATATCAAAAATTAAATTATATTTTTCAACAGATTTAAGACAAAATAAAGAAACATTAGATAAAACTTTAACAGAATTTAAATTAGATGAAAATACTAAAAAATATAAGATGCAAGATGTAGAAGTTAAACTACTTGGAATAGAATAAGTAAAAAATTAATGTAAGTCTTTTTACATTTTGTTTATATTAAATGTATTATTCAATTTTGAAAAAAGTGGTAAAATAACATAGTATATAATAAATCTGAGATTCAGAATAGTAGATATAAAAGAAACTAATAGAGAGTAATTGATGGTGGAATAATTACAGTGAAATTTATATTGAATGGACTGATGAGAGCAATCCGAAATAATAGATTATTAGAGTAGGCATTGACGAGTATCCAGCTTGTTACAATTGGAAATGTATGATGGTACATTTTATAAGGTGGCGAAATAAGAGAAATCTTGTCCTGTATAACAGGATAAGATTTTTTAA
>CANQSP010000019.1 GCA_947626555.1 uncultured Clostridia bacterium
GCCGTATGCCGAACGGCACGTACGGTGGTGTGAGAGGGAATAAATAAAATAATTATTTATTCTCTACTCGATTTAATTCTAACTAAACTATTGGGGACGGGGTTAAATAGTTTAGTACTATTATTTAGTTAAACTAATAGGGACGGGGTTAAATAGTTTAACTATTCAATTGTTATATTGCAAAACATTAATATTATATATTTTTAAGCGGTTTATGGTGACCGTCTTAGAAAATATTACAAGCGTATGTAAGTTACATTTTTTAATATTGGCAATATAAAAATATATAATATTCATGTTTTGCAAGTCAAGTTATATTAATAAATTTGAGGTTAAACTATTTAACCCCGTCCCTATTAGTTTAACTTTTTTATAAATTACTAATGTGCTAAACTATTTAACCCCGTCCCCAATAGTTTAGTGAGCAAAAAGGAGGAAAAAAATGATAAAAGTAGAATTGAAAGATGGTTCTAAATTAGAACTAGAACAACAAATGAGTATATTAGAAGTAGCAAGAAAACTAAGTGAAGGATTAGCTAGAGTTGCAACATGTGCTAAAGTAAATGGAGAAGTAAAAGATTTAAGGTTTGAAATTAAAGAAGATTGCAAATTAGAAATTTTAACCTTTGATGATTTAGATGGAAAAAAAGCATATTGGCATACAACATCTCATATAATGGCACAAGCTATAAAACGTTTATATAATGATGTAAAGTTGACAATAGGACCATCTATTGATAATGGATTTTATTATGATTTTGATAAAGAAAAAACATTTTCAGATGAAGATTTTGCAAAAATAGAAGAAGAAATGAAAAAAATAATAAAAGAGGATTTACCGATAGAAAGGTATACTTTACCAAGACAAGAAGCTATAAAATTAATGCAAGAAAGAGAAGAGCCATATAAAGTAGAGTTGATAGAAGAATTACCAGAAGGAGAGGAAATATCTTTCTATAAACAAGGTGAATTTGTAGATTTATGTGCAGGTCCACACTTAATGAGTACAGGAAAGGTAAAAGCAGTTAAATTATTAACAACTTCTGGAGCATATTGGAGAGGTAATGAAAACAATAAAATGTTACAAAGAATCTATGGAATATCATATCCAAAAGCATCTGAACTTGAAGAATACCTAAATATGCTAGAAGAAGCTAAAAAGAGAGATCACAAAAAATTAGGTAAAGAATTGGAATTATTTATGATAGCACCAGAACGGACCTGGATTTCCATTTTTCTTACCAAAGGGAATGGTATTAAGAAATATATTAGAGGATTTTTGGAGAAAAATACATATACAAAATGGTTATGTAGAAATAAAAACACCAGTTATATTAAATGAAGAATTATGGCATCGTTCTGGACATTGGGATCATTATAAAGAAAATATGTATACAACCAAAATTGATGAAGTAGATTATGGAATTAAGCCAATGAACTGCCCTGGAGGAATGTTAGTTTATAAGAGCAAAATGCATTCATATAAAGATCTTCCAATTAGAGCAGGAGAATTAGGTTTAGTTCATAGACATGAAAAATCAGGGCAATTAAATGGTCTATTTAGAGTACGTTGCTTTACACAAGATGATGCTCACATATTCTGCTTACCAGAACAAATAGAAAGTGAAATTATTAATTTAATGCATTTAATAAATAAAGTATATAGCATGTTTGGCTTTAAATATACTGTAGAATTATCAACAAGACCAGAGGATTCTATGGGATCAGATGAAGATTGGGAGATGGCAGAAGGTGCTTTAAGAAAAGCTTTGGAACATGAAAATATACCTTACGAATTAAATGAAGGAGATGGAGCTTTTTATGGACCAAAAATAGACTTCCACATCAAAGATTGCTTAGGACGTGATTGGCAATGTGGAACTATACAGTTAGATTTCCAAATGCCAGAAAGATTTGATTTAACATATATTGGTGAAGATGGAGAAAAGCATAGACCAGTAATGCTTCATAGAGTTATATTTGGAAGTATAGAAAGATTTATAGGAATATTAATTGAACATTATGCAGGAGCATTCCCATTATGGCTTTCACCAGTACAAGTAAAAATAATTCCAATTGCAGATAGACAATTAGACTATGCAAAGAAATTGCAAGAAAAATTAAATAAAAATGGAATACGTGTAGAATTAGATGAAAGACAAGAAAAAATAGGTTATAAAATTCGTGAAGCTCAAATGGAAAAAGTGCCATATATGCTAGTTGTTGGAGACAAAGAAGTAGAGGCAAATGTGGCAAGTGTAAGAGATAGAAAAGAAGGAGACATTGGACAGATGAATATAGATGACTTCATAGCTAAACTAAATGATGAATTAAAGTCTAGCTTAGAAGTTGTAAATGGGTAACTAAAAGAAATGAAAGAGAAAGCGCTACATAAAATAATAAAATTATTGATAAAATTTGTTGACTTTTACATAAATACATGGTAGAATATTAAAGCATATGTTGAATGCATATGCTTTTTGAAATATTAAAAATGTAAAGAAATAGACGGTGGAGGTGTTTAAAATGGCTGCAAAAGGAGCTAGAGAACCAATTACATTAGAATGCACAGAATGTAAGAGAAGAAATTATATGACAGAAAAGAACAAAAAAAATAATACAGACAGATTAGAGGTAGTTAAATATTGTAAATATTGCAAGAAACGTACAACTCATAAAGAAACAAAATAGCCTTTTTAAGGAGGAATAAAGATGGCTAAAGAAAACAAAAAAATTAAAGAAGCAAACAAAACAAAGAAAGAGAAAAAACACTTTTTTAAAGACCTAAAAGCGGAACTTAAAAAAGTCATTTGGCCAACACCAAAACAGCTTGTAAATAACACAGTTGCAGTAATAACTATTGTGTTATTAACAGCAATTATAGTATTTGTTTTAGATTTTGTATTTGAAACAGCAAATACATATGGTGTAGATGCATTAAAATCTGCAATAGATTCAAGTAAATCAAGTGAAAATACAGTAGATGCAAATACTATAGATGGAAATGTTGTGGATGGAAATACAGTAGAAGGCTCAGAAAATGGAAATGAGGGAGCAAGTGAAGGAACAGAAGCAAATACAACTGCTTCTGGAGATGAGCAAGCAAATACTACACCAAGTGAAACAGCACAAGCTAGTGAAAATGGTACAGATACAAGTTCTAATGAATAAAATCTAGAATTATAAAGGAGGCCGAAAATCAATGTCACAAGAAAATAAAGATTTAAAGCCAAGATGGTATGTTGTGCACACATATTCAGGTTATGAAAATAAAGTAAAAACAGACCTAGAAAAAACTGTAAAGAACAGAGAATTAGAAGATTTCTTTTTTGAAATAGTTGTTCCAATGGAAGAGCAAATAGAAATAAAAGATGGAAAAAAGAAGACTAACTTAAAAAAGGTTTTTCCAGGTTATGTTTTAGTAAAGATGATTGTAACAGAGGCAACATGGTATATAGTAAGAAATACTAGAGGTGTAACTGGATTTGTTGGTTCTGGAACAGACCCAATACCTCTTACAGAGGCAGAAATAAGAAAAATGGGATTTGAACTTCCATCAGTTACAGTGGATTACGATATTGGTGATTCTGTTTCTATCATAGATGGTTCATTTGAGAATTTTGTGGGTACAGTTCAAGAAATAAACAAAGATAAAAAGAAGGTAAAAGTTTTAGTATCAATGTTTGGTAGAGAAACACCAGTTGAAGTTGATTTTTCACAAGTTCAAAAAGTATAGAAATATCACATAAAATGACTTCAAATTTATAAATTATTTAATACGTTTAAAATAGAAATAAATTCTTATTTCTAAATTAATAAATCTATAATTATTTAGATGTAATATACATCAAAACTAAAGGAGGTGCTAACACAATGGCAGAGAAAGAAGTTACTAATGTAATTAAATTACAAATAGAAGCTGGAAAAGCTACACCAGCTCCACCAGTAGGACCAGCATTAGGATCAAGTGGTGTAAACATTATGCAATTCGTAAAAGAATTTAATGATAGAACTGCAAATCAACCAGGAATGATAATCCCAGTTGTAATATCAGTTTATAAAGATAAATCTTTTGAATTCATAACAAAAGTACCACCAGTAGCAGTATTAATTAAAAAAGCAATTAAAATTCAAAAAGGTTCAGGAAAACCTAATAGAGATAAAGTTGGAACAATAACTAAAGCTCAAGTTGAAGAAATTGCAAAACAAAAAATGCCAGACTTAAATGCAGCATCATTAGAAGCAGCAATGAGTATGGTTGCCGGAACTGCAAGATCTATGGGTGTTGTAGTAGCAGATTAATTAAAATATTGGGAGAAGTAAGTTAGAAAAACTAACAAAATTAAAACTTCGATAATACCAAAGGAGGAAAAAATGAGTACAGGAAAGAGATATCAAACAAGTGAAAAACTTGTAGAAAAAAATAAAGTGTATGATATCAAAGAGGCATTAGAAATTATTCAAAAAATGCCAAAAGCAAAATTTGATGAAACTGTAGAATTACATGTAAAATTAGGTGTAGATTCTAAACATGCAGACCAACAAGTAAGAGGAACAACAGTACTTCCACATGGAACAGGTAAAACTCAAAGAGTTTTAGTATTTGCAAAAGGACCAAAAGCAGAAGAAGCTCAAAAAGCTGGAGCAGATTATGTTGGAGCAGAAGAATTAATACCAAAAATTGAAAAGGAAAACTGGTTCGATTATGATGTTATCGTTGCAACACCAGATATGATGGGTGTTGTAGGAAGATTAGGTAAAGTATTAGGACCAAAAGGATTAATGCCAAACCCTAAATCTGGAACAGTAACAATGGATATTACAAAAGCAATTAATGAAATCAAATCCGGAAAAGTAGAATACAGATTAGACAAAACAAATATTATTCACTTAGGTTTTGGAAAAGTTTCATTTGGAGCAGATAAACTATTAGAAAACTATGATGCAATTATGGGTGCTATTATAAAAGCAAAACCAGCTGCATCTAAAGGACAATATATTAAGAGTGTATCAGTATCTACTACAATGGGACCTGGAATGTATATTGACCAAAAATAATTATAGTAGCCAAAGAAAGTAGGCGTATAAATAAGTCCTACCGAGGCATAAGAAGAGAGGATAAAACCAATCTCTATGCCTTGTGGCTATTGAGATTGGTTTTTATTATGAAAAAATTTAACATTTATAAATTCTAGGAGGTGAAAAACAAAAATGGCAAGTGAAACTATATTAAAACAAAAGGAAGAAGAAGTAAAAAATTTAGCAGAAAAATTTAAAACAGCTAAAATAATACTTTTAACAGACTATAGAGGAATAACAGTAGAAGATGTTACAAATTTAAGAAATTCTTTAAGAGATACAAAATCTGACTATAAAGTTATAAAAAACAATATAGTAAAGAGAGCATTAAATGAAAACGGAGAAAATGGTTTAGATGAAGTATTAGAAGGACCTACAGCTGTTATAACATCTGAAGAAGATTATTTACAACCATTAAAAGTTATTTATAAATATGCAAAAGATAATGAGTTTTATAAAATAAAGGGTGGCATAATTGAAGGTAAAGTAATGTCAATAGAAGAATTAATTACTTTAGCAAAATTACCATCAAGACAAGAATTACTTGGAATGCTTGCAGGTGGTTTACTTGGAGCTATTTCAAAACTTGCAGTTGGCTTAGATCAAGTAAGATTGCAAAAAGAAAATGCATAATAAATTATGTATAGAGCAGAAATTATAAAGAATTGTAGACTTAAACTACAAAAATAAAATCGCAAATAGTACGATAAATATGAAAAATAGAATCGCAATAGTGCGATAAATATAATAAAAAATCGCAATTGCCGCGATAAAAAATTAAGGAGGAATTTAAAATGGCAAAAATAGAAGAATTATTAGAAACTATTGATAGTTTAACAGTAGCAGAATTAGCAGAATTAGTAAAAGGAATAGAAGAAAAATATGGAGTATCTGCAGTAGCAGCAGCTGCACCAGCAGCTGGAGGAGCAGGAGCTGCACCAGCTGAAGAAAAAACATCATTTAATGTTGTATTAAAAGAAGCAGGAGCTAACAAAATTCAAGTAATAAAAGTTGTTAGAGATGCAACAGGTTTAGGATTAAAAGAAGCTAAAGACTTAGTAGATGGAGCACCAAAAACAGTTAAAGAAGGAGCTTCTAAAGAAGAAGCAGAAGAACTAAAAGCTAAATTTGAAGAAGCAGGAGCAACAGTAGAATTAGCTTAGTTTAATATATTTTTGTTATAAAAAGCTACCATAATGTTCTATAAGAGCATAAATGGTAGTTTTTTTTGTAAATATGATAAATTCTTTACTTTTTATGTAAAATATGCTATAATGGGCATGTTCCAAAATTGTTATATTTCTAAATATTTTGGCAACATGGAAAGGCAATAGTTAAATAACTTTTAGAAAGGAGAAAATTATACGGAGATGGGAAGACAGATGACTAATGACCTAATGTTTCGGAATGATGCGGAAAATAATCTACATGAATCTGAAGCAAACAAATTGGTATCCGAGGATATCTCTGCGGCACA
The DNA here is from genome assembly GCA_947626555.1 of uncultured Clostridia bacterium. Taxonomy (GTDB): domain Bacteria; phylum Bacillota; class Clostridia; order TANB77; family CAG-508; genus UMGS1663. Next base: position 6,557 of record CANQSP010000019.1, read on the forward strand.
TTTGGCATTAGGACCTTTAGATGGTCGGTATGTAGAAATTGCCAAGCAATTATCACCATACTTTTCTGAATTTGCTCTGGTGAAAAACAGAGTTAAGGTAGAAGTGTATTGGTTGAAGTTCTTACTGTTGCATGTAATCGGAGATAGAGAAAATAACTTTGATATGAGCAGAATGCCGGAAATTTTGTCTATTTATAATGATTTTTCGGATAAATCTTTTATCGAGGTTAAGAAAATTGAGGCGGTTACAAACCATGATGTAAAAGCGGTTGAATTGTATGTTGCAAATAAGCTGAAGGAAATGGGAATGGAGAACCTTGTTAGTTTTGTGCATATTGGTTGTACCTCTGAAGATATTAATAATACTGCATATGCACACATGATTAAAAAGGCAATAAGCGAAGAATGGATTCCTATAGCTGAAAAATTAGTTAATGTAATTTCTGAATTAGCCATTGCATATATGGATATACCAATGCTTGCTCATACTCATGGCCAGCCTGCAACGCCAACTACTGTTGGAAAAGAGTTTGCAGTCTATGTATGTCGCTTTAGGAAATATTTGCAGAAGATGAGAAATATAAAACCATGTGGAAAATTCAATGGGGCAACTGGAAACTATTCAGCAATTTCAGTGGCATTTCCCCAAATACATTGGCAAATGTGGTCGAAGCATTTTGTTGAAGCATACTTGGGTTTGGAATTTAACCCAGTAACAACCCAAATTGAGAGCCACGACTATATTTGCGATATTATGGATATTATTAGGCATTTCAATAATATTCTTAGGGACTTTGACTTGGATATGTGGTTATATATCAGCATGGACTACTTTAAGCAGGTTGTTGTGAAAGGTGAAGTGGGTAGTAGTACAATGCCTCATAAGGTTAACCCTATTCGCTTTGAAAATAGCGAAGCCAATATTAAAATCGGAAACGCCATTTGTTCAGTACTTTCTGATGAGTTACCTCGTTCTCGTATGCAAAGAGATTTATCAGATTCTTCTTTGCAGAGAAATATTGGACTTGCATTTGGTTATTCACTTCAGGCAATTCAGCAGACAATAGGAGGTCTTAAAAAAGTAGAAGTAAATGTAGATAAAATTTCTGCTGACCTTAACAGTAGGTGGGAAGTTTTGGCAGAACCAATACAAACAGTGCTCCGCAAATATGGTATTCCAGATGCGTATAATCAGTTAAAGGAACTTACAAGAGGCAAGAACATTACGAAGGAAGCAATTCATGAGTTTATTAAAACTTTGGATGTTTTATCTGATGAAGATCGGAATATGCTCCTTGAGTTAACTCCTTCAAGTTATACTGGTTTGGCATCTAAGATTGTAGAAGATGAGATATAATTTTTTATGGAAAAAAAGTCGTATTCTAATTAGGATACGGCTTTTTACTAAATTAAGTAGGAGTGTATAAATTTAGTTATAATATTAGTGTAACTACAACTTTTTAAAATGAAAAAAATGTAGAAATATGACGAACGATTTTTGTTGACAAACAAAAAAATTGAATATATAATGAACACACTTAACATAAAATTACATACTCATATATTTATTTCAAATATAAAATTAAGTATTAAGAACGATTACAAAAATTTATTTAAGTCTAAAAAGTTAAACATAATGATTATAAATTATTGATATAAATCTAAAAAGTAAAATATCATAATTACGAATTTTAATTGAAATCTATAAGTTAAAAATCAAGATAGCAAAGCTTAATTAAAATCTAAAAGGAAGTGCATAAAAATGTTATCAATAATAAAAACAATTTCTCTAAATGGAATAGAGGGTTATTTAGTTGAGGTTCAAGTGGATGTATCAGAAGGATTGCCAAGCTGGGAAGTAGTAGGGCTTCCGGATGTAAGCGTAAGGGAAGCTAAAGAAAGAGTAAAAGTAGCAATAAAAAATTCAAAAGTGAAATTATTAAGTAAAAAAGTAACAATAAATTTGGCACCTGCAACTTTAAGGAAAGAAGGTTCATTTTTCGATTTACCAATAGCTATAGGAATTTTAATGTCAACAGACTACATATGGGAGCAAAATTTAAGTAATACAGTATTTATAGGTGAACTGTCATTGGATGGGAAAGTTACTAAAGTAAATGGAGTGCTACCAATGTGTATAGAGGCAAAAAGGTTGGGAATAAAAAGAGTAATTATTTCAGAAGAAAATGCTACAGAAGCTTCAATAGTAAGTGGAATAGAAGTAATACCAGTAAAAAATTTAATTCAAACAATACAATATTTAAATAGTAAAATTAATATTAATCCTAAAAAAACAAGTATAGATAAAATATTTAATCAAGAACCAATTTATTCTTTAGATTTTTCAGAAGTAAAAGGTCAAGAAAATGCTAAAAGAGCATTAGAAGTTGCAGCCTCAGGTGGGCATAATATATTGTTAATAGGAAGTCCACGGATGTGGAAAAACAATGCTTGCAAAACGAATACCAACAATCCTTCCAAAACTAAGTTTTGAAGAATCATTAGAAGTTACGAAAATACATAGTATTGCAGGAAATTTAGAAGAAAATACTCCACTAGTAATAGAACGACCATTTAGAAGTCCTCATCATACTATATCAAAAAGTTCTTTAATAGGAGGAGGTAAAATTCCAAAACCAGGAGAAGTAAGTTTAGCACATAATGGAGTATTGTTCTTAGATGAGTTGCCAGAATTTAATAAAGAGGTACTAGAAGTTCTAAGGGGACCATTGGAAGATAGAAAGGTAACATTAAGTAGAGTACTTACTACAATAACATATCCATGTAATTTTATGTTGGTAGTAAGTATGAATCCATGTATGTGTGGATATTATGGAAGTGATAAACCATGTAAATGTAGTATGGAAAGTATAAGAAGATATAGAGGAAAAATAAGTGGTCCAATGTTAGATAGAATAGATGTGCAAGTGGAGGTAAATAGCGTAAAGTATGAAAAATTAAACAGTAAAAAAAACGAAGAAACATCAGAAGAAATACGAAAGAGAGTGAATGAAACAAGAAAAATTCAACAAGAAAGGTATAGAAAATATAATATTTTTTCAAATGCAGAATTAACCCCGCAATTAGTAGAAAAATATTGCAAAATAAATGAAGAGAGTAAAAAAATATTAGAAAATGCATTTGAAAAGTTAGGATTAAGTGCAAGAGCATATGGGCGAATTTTAAAATTAGCAAGAACAATTGCAGATATGGATAAGCAAGAAGATATACAAAAGAATCATTTATTAGAGGCAATTTCATATAGAAATTTAGATAAAAAATATTGGAATTAACCCTTATAGAATCTTGAAATGAAAACAATAATTAGTTTGCACAAAATTTAAAAAGATAATGGAGTTGGTAGACTGTGGAAGGAAAAATAGATATTTCAAAAATAAAACAATTACAGGATATAAAAAATCCACCTAAAAATTTATATTATAAAGGGAATGTAGAATTATTGAACCAATCTATAATAGCAGTTGTAGGTTCTAGAAAATGTAGCAAATATTCTAAAAGTATTTGTAAGATGTTTGTTAAAGAATTAGTAGAAGCTGGTTTTGTAATAGCTAGTGGTTTAGCGTTAGGAATTGATGAAATAGCACATAGAGCCTGTATTGAAAATGGAGGGAAAACTATTGCAATTCTTGCAGGGGGAATAGATAAAATATATCCAGAAGAAAATACAGAACTTTCAGAAGACATTTTAAATACTGGTGGATTATTAATAAGTGAGAAAAATTTTGGAGAAGAAACTAATAAAATGAATTTTCCAAAAAGAAATAGAATAATAAGTGGAATTAGTATTGGGGTTTTAGTAATTGAGGCAAAATATAGAAGCGGAAGCAATATAACAGCAAGATATGCTATAGAACAAAATAGAAAGCTATTTGCAATACCACATAATATTGGAACAAGTGCAATAGGAGGAATGAGAAGACTTCTAAAAATAGGTGCTAAAATTGTGTATAATCCACAAGAGATAATTAAGGAATATGGAAAAATAGAAAAAAGGGTTACGATAGATGAAAATCAAATATATAATTATAGTGTGAAGAAAAGAGTTAAACTAGAACAAGATTTATTAGATATATATAATATTATTGGTGAAAAACCAATTGATATAAATTATATAGCAAGGATGACAGGAAAGCAAATACAAACAATTAATTATAGTTTAGTAGATTTAGAAATACGAGGATATATAAAAAAATTGCCAGGTAATAAGTATGTGATAAATAATGACTAAAAAACAGATTGGAAAAATTGGAGAGGATATGGCTTGTAATTATTTATTACAGAATAATTATAAAATAATAGATAGAAATTTTCATTGTAGGCAAGGTGAAATTGATATAATTGCTGTAGATAATACAACGAAAGAAATGGTGTTTATTGAAGTAAAATCAAGAAATAATAAAATATTTGGAAGAGGAATTGAAGCAATAGATAATTATAAATTAAGACATATTATAATTGCAGCAAAATATTATTTGTTTGTAAACAAGATTAATTTTAATATAAGAATTGATGCGATAGAAATTGATTTGAAATTAAAAAAAATAAATCATATAAAACAGATATTATAGAAAGAATTACGCAATAATTGAAAGTTAAAATAAAATGTGGTATAGTTTAAGAGATTAAGATATTATTCGAGGATAAGAGTACAAAATACAGTGATTTTTTTAGAAAATTATTAAGAATTATAAATTAAATATAAGGATTGATGCAATGTTGGAAAATGTATATAACGAAACGAAATATATAATGGACAAGTATCATATAGTAGCTAATAAAAGTTTAGGTCAAAACTTTTTGATAGATGATGAAGTAATAAATAAAATAGTAGAAACTGCTAGTGTTTCAAAAGAAGATTTAATTATAGAAATAGGTCCTGGTCTTGGAACTTTAACAAGTAGAATATTAGAAAAAGCAGGAAAAGTAATAGCAATAGAATTAGATAAAAAGATGGTAACTATATTGAAAGATAGATTTTCATTATATAACAATTTTGAAATTATAAATGAAGATATTTTAAAGGTTGAATTAAATAAATTAATTGAAGAAAATACAAAATTGGATTATATAAAAAATGTAAAAGTAGTAGCAAATTTACCATATTATATTACAACTCCAATTATAATGAAATTAGTTGAAGATAAATTAGATATTGAAAGTATAACTGTGATGGTTCAAAAAGAAGTAGCTAAAAGATTAACTGCTGAGCCAGGTACACAGCTTAGTGGGGCAATTACATATACAGTTAACTATTATTGTATACCACAAGAAATTATAGTAGTTCCCAATAGCAGTTTTATACCTGCACCAGACGTAGAATCCGAAGTTATAAAATTAACAATTAGAAAAGAGCCACCTGTTAATGTAGAAAATGTTGAAAACTTTTTTAAGTTAATAAAAGTTTCTTTTATGCAAAGGAGGAAAACCTTAATAAATGGTGTGGCAAATAGCAATTTTATGGGAAAGGAAAATTTCAAAAATATATTAGGGAAACTTGGAATAGATGAGAAAATAAGGGGAGAGGATTTAACGTTAGATGATTTTGCAAAAATTTCAAATGAATGTATAAAAATAGTTGAAAAACAAAAATAAAGTGTGATATAATTATATTGAATAAAAAGTTGAGAGAGTAATAAAAAAATAAACATGAAAATGAACCTTTTATTAGAATAAGAAAGGAAAAGAATTTATTATGAATCAAATTTTAGTAACTCAAAAATTATATGTAACTCCAGAATTACGCAGAAAGAAAAAACTTTATAGAATAGAGTTTTTTATTTCAGTGTTTTTAGTATGCTTACTATGTTCTTATTATGTTTATGCTGAATACGATAGATCGGCGGGAGTTGAAATAGGTGATGAATTATTACAAGGCTTTAGAGTTCAAGAAACTGTGGCAAATGCAACAGAAGAAATTGTAGATACAACAGTAAGAGATGTTGCAGATGATGTTATAATTGTTGCAATAGATAGTGAAGAACCAGTAGCAGAAATACCACAAGTAGTACAAGAACCAGAGCCAGAACCAGTACAAGAAGAAACACCTACAACAACATATACATATAAAGCTAGTAATGGGGTTCCATATACAGTAGAAGCAGAGTTAAACATACCTAGATTAGGAATTAATCATATTGTATTATCAGATACATCAGAGGAATTATTAAAAATAGGTTTAAATAAATATTGGGGACCAAAACCAAATGAGATTGGAAATTATTGTATAGTAGGTCATAACTATAAAAGTGGAAAAATGTTTGGAAAGCTAAATCAAATTCAACAAGGTGACATAGTAGAACTAAAAGATGCAAATCAAAATACAGTAAGGTATTCAGTTACAGATAGATATGTTGTAGAACCAACAGATGTTAGATGTACTAGCCAACTTACAAATGGAACTAGAGAAATTACTTTAATTACTTGTACGAATTACGGACAACAAAGATTGGTTGTAAAAGCAAAAGAAGTAAAAAATTAATTTAATAAAAAAATCTACTATAATAAGTAGATTTTTTTTTGCTCAATGCTAGTAGATGAAGGTTTTATAAATTCAATCTAATATCATCTTTTTGCATGCTTGTTGAAATATATATTAAAAATAGAGGATAATTATTTAAAATAAAGATATAAAATCATTGATATAAATAAGAAAAAAGTATACAATAAATTAAAATGTAAAATTTAATAAAGATGTTTTTTAAAGAAAAGGGGTAAGTGAAATGCTAATATATGAGATATTAATTTTTATATTAATAATAGTTATAAAATCTATATTTTCAGCAGCAGATACAGCATTTACATATATTAATAGAGCAGAAATAAAGCAATTAAGTAAGAAAGATAAAAAAGCATGGAAAATAAGAATTTTAATGGAAAATTCTAATAAATTCTTTGGAATGGTAGAAGTGGGTCTTAATTTAAGTGAGATTGCTGCTAGTGCTTTTGTTTCTCTAACATTTTTAGAGCAATTTGCAGAAATTTTAAAAAGTGTAAATCTTAGTTCTGAACTTTCAATGACAATTTCAGCAATTTTTATAACTATATTATTATCATATTTTTTATTAGTATTTGGAGCACTTATACCCAAAAGAATTGCTAGAAATAATCCTAAAAAAGTAGCATATAAACTAATTAATATATTGTGGATTATTACAAAAATTAATTACCCTTTTGAAAAGCTAATAAATGGCTCTATTAAATTTTTTACAAAGTTATTAAGAATAAAAGAAGAACCACAGGAAAAAATGACAGAGAAACAATTAAAAATGATTGTTAGAGAGGCAAATGATGAGGGTGTAGTTGAAAATATAGAAAAGAAAATTTTGTTAAATACACTTAATTCTAATGATGTTGCAATCAAAAAAATAGTAGTTCCTATACAAAAGGTTGATTTTATAAATATAGATTCAAGCATTTCTGATATAATTAAAAATATAAAAGAAAATGGTTATTCAAGAATGCCAGTGTATGAAGATAAAATTACAAATATAATAGGAATATTTAATATAAAAGACATTGTTATAAAGTATGGTAGAGAAGGGTTACAGGATAAAAAACAAATAATGGAAACATTAAGAGCACCTCAATATTTGGATGAAGATGAAAAAATATTTTCAGCTTTTAAGATTATGCAGAAAAATAGTCAAATGTTTGCGATAGTGGTAGATAAAGAAAAAATGCCAATAGGAATAGTAAGTATAGAAAATATTCTAGAAAAATTAGTAGGACAGATATTTGATGAAAATGATAAAAGATAAGCCTTAAAAAAATGATAATAAAAGATGATTTTTAATATAAAAAAATAGAGTGTTCTCTATTTTTTTTTGCACCTGAGTTTTATAATATTCCTCAATTTGTAATTTGCAATAAGTTATAAGTAAAAAACATTAGTAAAAAATAAAAAAATTACGAAAAGTACTTGCATTTTATTATAAGTTGTAATAAAATTTAATAAAAGTGGAGCAAAGTGGAACGAAGTGGAATAAAAGACCAAGGAGGTGAGTGAAGTGTTAATAGGTGAATATGAGCATTCTCTAGATGTAAAAGGTAGATTAATAATGCCAGCTAAATTAAGGGAAGACATGGGAGAAAAGTTCATAATTACAAAAGGCTTAGATGGCTGTTTATTTGGATTTTCACAAAGCGAATGGTCAAATTTTGAAGAAAAGCTAAAAACACTTCCACTTACTAATAAGGATGCAAGAAACTTTGTGAGATTTTTCTTATCAGGAGCTATTGAATGTGAAATAGATAAACAAGGAAGATTTTTAATAACTAGTAATTTAAGAGAATATGCAAATATGGAAAAAGACGTTGTAATAATTGGAGTAGGTACTAGGTTAGAAATTTGGAATAAGGAAAAATGGGAAAATTACAATAGCAATGAAAACATATCAGCAGATGAAATTGCTGAAAATATGACAATGCTTGGTATATAACTTGAAAAAGTTTATATAAAATACAAAAGATAAAAATTAGATATACAAAAGATAAAATACAAAATACAAAAGATAATTATTAATAAACAAAAGATAAAATTTAAGGTTCAAAAGAAATATAAAAGGTACAAAAGATAAAGTTTTTAGATTACAAAAGAAATCTTAAAACAAAAGATAAAAACTAAATTATAGTTTAATCTAAAGAAAACAATATAATATACAAAAGAATAACAAATAAAGATAAATAGCATTAACAGTTGGTATATTAAAATACCAACTGCTTGTGCTATAAAAATAAGAAATTGGTTAGGAGTTATATAGTTGGAATTTATACATAAACCAGTATTACTAAATGAATGTATAAAAGGATTAAATATAAAAGAAAATGGAATATATGTTGATGGAACTTTAGGTGGAGCAGGTCATAGTATTGAAATTTTAAAAAGATTATCGCCAAAAGGAATGCTTATAGGAATTGATAGAGATGAAGAAGCATTATTAGCAGCCAAAAAAAGATTAAGCGATTATAAAAATGTAAAATACATTCATGGAAATCATGATAATATAAAGGAAATATTGTTAGAACTAGGAATAGAGAAGGTAGATGGTATTCTTTTAGATTTGGGAGTATCTTCATATCAATTAGATGAAGAAAAAAGAGGTTTTAGCTATATGTCAGATGCTTTGTTAGATATGAGAATGAATCAAAAGCAGAAGCTTACAGCAGGAGATGTAGTAAATACATATAGTATACAAGAATTAGAAAGAATACTGTTAACATATGGAGAAGAAAGGTTTGCAAAACAAATTGCAACTAATATAGATAAACAAAGAAAAATTCATAAAATAGAGACTACTAATGAATTAGTAGATATAATAAAAAAATCAATACCACTATCAAAACAAAATAATGGACATCCAGCAAAGAGAACATTTCAAGCAATTAGAATAGAAGTAAATAATGAGATAGAACCATTATTTAAAACGATAAAAGACTCAATAGAGGTTTTAAAACCAACTGGAAGATTATGTGTTATAACATTTCATTCATTGGAAGATAGAAGTGTAAAAAAAGCTTTTACAGAAGAAGAGGGAATTTGCACATGTCCGAAAGATTTACCATATTGTGTATGCGGATGTAAATCTGAAGGTAGGGTTGTAAATAAGAAGCCAATAGTAGCAACAGAAGAAGAACAGAAAGAAAATTCTAGATCTAAAAGTGCAAAACTAAGGATTTTTGAAAGAAGTTAAAAACAAGAGAAAAGAGGTGAGTAATATGGCATATCAAAGATATATGGGATATCAATATGAAACCAGTCCTAGAAAAATACAACCAGAATATGAACCTATAAGAGAACCAAAAAGGAAGAAAAAGTCAACATATAATAATAAAAACAATAATATCGAAAAATTAAAGAAAAATGAAGATAAACAAAATTCTAACAGTAAAAAGAAATTAGCTAATAAGCCAAAAGCAAAATTAAAAGCTAAAGTAAAAGTTGTATTGTGTATAATGTTTGGATTTGCCATATTATTTTCAATAAGTTACAGAAATTCACTTATAACAGAAAGTTTTAATAAGAAAGAACAATTAAAAGCAGATTTAGGCACATTAGAAAAAGAAAATGAACAGTTAAGAGTTAGCATAGAAAATAGCTTAAATTTAAATAATATAGAGCAATCAGCAAAGGAATTGCTAGGAATGCAAAAGTTAGACAATTCACAAAAGAAATATGTAGTTTTACCTAAAGAAGATTATGTAGAGTCTGCAACAGATGAGGTAGTTATTGAAGAAGACTTAAGTTGGTGGGATAAAATAGTAAAATTTTTAACAGAAGCTAATTAGAAAACTTTGAACGATTAATTATAAGTTCAAAGTTTTTTTGTGTTTATTATAAAGTCCTTTTAGAAGAAATATCTATTTTAGATTTATATAATTGTTATAAAATTGAACCTTTTTAATATAAATTAATATTAGAATAACAACAATAGCAACTTATTAATGGGTTATGGGTAAGCCTTTTTCTAAAACCTAAATCTTGTGTGCAAGGATGAAAAGTATAATGAAAGATAGGAAGAATACAGAACAACAAAAACTAAAGAGAAAAATTGAAAAGAAAATAAAAAAACAGGATAATAGTAAGGAATATAGAAAATTTAAAAATAAAAAACATTTTGATTTTGGAAAAATTAACAAGAAAAAGGTAAAGAAAGTTCAACCTATTGGAAGCATATCTAGAAAAAAAAGAATGAAGGTTGAATTAGTAATAGGAATGGTTATATTAGTAGGATTATTAACAAGAGTTTTTTATATTCAACTAATTCAAGGAGAGGAACTACAAGCAAGAGCATATGTTCAACAAACATTAGATAGAAGCATAAATCCTAGAAGAGGAACTATATATGATGCTACAGGAAAAACTGTATTAGCTGTAAGCTCAACAGTAGAAACAATAACTGTTAATCCTATAAATATAAGTAAAGCTAATAAGGAGAAAGTTGCAAGAAGTTTATCGGATATATTTGAACTGGATTATGAGACTGTTTTAAAAAAAGTAAGTAAAAATAGTTCAATAGAGACAATAGTAAAAAAAGTAGATAAAGAAAAAACAGATATGTTAAGAGTATGGATGAATGAAAATGGTATAGTTCAAGGAATTAACATAGATGAAGATACAAAAAGATATTATCCATTAAATAATTTAGCGTCTCAAGTAATAGGATTTTGTGGAAGTGACAATCAAGGATTAGATGGAATAGAAGCAATTTATGATGATGAATTAAAGGGAGAAAAGGGAAAAATAATTAAATTGACAGATGCAAGAGGAGGAGATATTTCAGATACTTCTGAGAGCTATGTTGATGCGATAGATGGAGATGACTTAATTCTTACAATAGATAGTACAATTCAAGGAATTGCAGAAAAATATTTAAAGGAAGCATGTATAGATAATATATGCACAGATGGTGGAAATATTATTGTAATGAATCCACAAAATGGAGATATTTTAGCACTAGCTGGTTATCCAAATTATAATTTAAATGAACCATATACACCAAATACAGATGAATTAAAAAGTATATGGGACTCGTTACCACAAGAAGAAAAAAGTAAAAATTTGCAAGCTATGTGGAGGAATAAAGCCATTTCAGATACATATGAACCAGGTTCTACGTTTAAACTAGTGACTGCTTCAACAGCATTGGAAGAGGGGCTTACAACTCCAGATAACGAAGGAGAATTTTGTTGCACAGGTTCAATAGAAATTGCTGGTGTAAGAATGAAATGTTGGAGATATTATAGACCACATGGAAGTGAAAGTTTAAGGCAAGCGTTAATGAATTCATGCAATCCAGTATTTATAGGTTTGGGGCAAAAAATAGGAGTGCATAAATATTACGAATATCTAACGAAGTTTGGTTTTTTAAGTAGAACAGGTATAGATTTGCCAGGCGAAGCGGGAAGTATTTTCTTGAAAGAAGAAAAAGTTGGACCAGTGGAGCTTCGGAACAATTGCATTTGGGCAAAGATTTGAAGTTACACCAATACAAATGGCTACAATGTTATCTACTATTGCTAATGGTGGTACATATATAAAACCAAGAGTAGTGAAGCAGATTGTAGATAGTCAAACTAAACAAATAACAGATATAGAAGTTGAGAAGAAAGAAAGAGTTATATCAGAACAAACTTCAAAGAACGTATTAAGTATGATGGAAACTGTTGTGGCAGAAGGTACACGGAAAGAATGCTAAAGTAGAAGGATATAGAATTGGTGGAAAAACAGGAACTTCTGAAGATGGGGTAAATACTGGAAAATATGTAACTTCTTTTATTGGTGTTGCACCAATATCTAATCCTGAAGTAGTTATATTAATAACTTTGTATAATCCTACAGGAGAAGGAGGACACCAAGGAGGTGAGTGGTTAATTTTAACAACACAAGATAAAACTATTTATAAATTAGTACTTGCATAAACTATAAAATAAGTGGTAAGAGCGACCTTTATTGCTTTAAAAAAATGTATAAGTATATACTTATACAGAAAAATATAGTATAATTTGTAAAAATAAATCTTTTAGGAGAACGAGAATATGTTAAAAATATATAATCTAAAGGACAAACCAAGATATATAAATGAAATTGCAATTCTTACCCAAAAAGAATGGGGACAAAAAGATTTATCAAGGAAAGAATTTGAGACAAAAGTAAAAAATAAGATTTCGAAAATAAAATCAAACTTTGATAATGTTAATTATTGTAAGCTAATATTATTAGATAATGATAGTTTAATTGGATTTATTTCAATATTCCCAAAAGATGGAGAAGAAAGAATGGATTTGTCACCTTGGTATGCAACAATGTATGTAAAAGAAAAATATAGAGGAAAGGGTTATTCTAAAATACTTAATAATGCGATTTTATCAGAAGCTAGAAAAAGAAATATTAATAAATTATATTTAAAAACTAATTTAGAAAACTTTTATGAAAAATTTGGTGCAAAATTTTTAGAAATATTATCTACAGGAGAAAAATTATATTGTTTTGAGATACTAACTAAAAGAATATCAATTATAGGTGGTTCTGGAAGTGGAAAAAGTACTTTAGCTAATATACTATCAAAAGAATTAAATATACCTGCTATACATTTGGATAGTATAAACTATAATGCTAATTGGATTCCAAGAGATAAGAATAAGAGAGATACAATTATATCTTCCAAAGCAAATGAAGAAGAATGGATTATTGATGGCAATTATAATAAAACATTAAAAGAAAGATTAGATAAAGCAGATTTAATAATCTGGTTAGATTATTCTAATTTTTCTCATATAAAAGGTGTATGTAAAAGAATTTGTAAAAATTATAATAAAGAAAAACCAGATATTCCTGGATGTAAAGAACGTCTTGATTTTACTTTTCTGAAATATGTAGTAACGTATAACAAGAAAAAAAGACCAGAGGTTCTTGAAATTTTAAAAGATATTCCTGATGAGAAGATAATGATATTTAAAAGACAAAAGGATTTAAATAAATGGCTTAAAAATTATTATATACATGATAAAAATATATTAGATTATATAAAAAATGTTTAGAGTATATAGAATACAATAAGGATGCATTAGATTTAGAGTGGAAAGTTGTTTAGTCTATATACTCTTTAAAAAATTATTTTTCAATTTTGCCACAAGCAATTTTAACTCCAGAGTCTCCACTAGGCTGAGTCTTAAAATCATCTGGAGAATCATGAATAATAATTACTTTTCCTATAATATCTTTTATTTTAAATTTGTTTATCAAAACACTCATATAAGCAAAACCATTATTTTCAATCAATGGTGGCAAATCTCCCATATGAAATGGATGAGGACAATTGTTAGAATTTAAATGTGATTTTGCATTTGCAAATTCATCTTCTAAATTTCCGGTACAAGAAGTTCCTTCATGAATATGAAAGCCAAAAAATCTACCTATACATTTATTTTTAGATTGTGGCAAATTATTAATTTTAGCAGTCATTATTACACCGTTTTTAGTCTCTTTAAAAGTAACTGCACCATCTATTTTAGGATATTTTTTACCACCTTTTATATGTGCTTTTGCAGTATTAAATATATTAGTAAACATTATAAACACCTCTTAACTATTTTATTCGAAAAATTAAATAATGTTAATATAGTGTTGTTATAATCATCAAAGGAGGTGAGTGTTTAATTTTAACAACACATATCAATTTGTAATAAAAGCTTTTTTTAAAGAATAAAATTGAATATAAAATTCGTAAAAGGAGAAAATGAATTGGAAAATAAGGAAAAAAGAGATTTAAAAAGATTAGAAGGTTTATATCGATTAAAAGTAGGTAATATGAATGTAGATATGATATATTCAAAAAATAATAAGAGTTTTAATGAATGTATGTTAAATATATTAAAGCTTAAAACAAAATAGAAAATACAAAATTATTGTATAATTTCAAATACTAAAATTGTAACCAATAAATTTTAGCAAAAGTTAAAATATAAAAGAAGAGAGGTAAGTAGTAATAATGGCTGGCAGAAAATCCAAATATTCTTTAGAAAATTCAAACAATATTAAAACCAAAATATGGTTTGTTGCACAATACATTAGACTTTCACAAGAAGATAATGATACAGGGATTGATAAACAAGAAAGTAATAGTATTACAAGCCAAAAGGCTTTATTAAATGAATTTATTGAAGAACATGATGATTTGATTGTTTATGATACTTATGTTGATGATGGATATACAGGAACTGATTTTAATAGACCGGGATTTCAAAGATTATTAGAAGATATGAGAAAAGGAAATATTAACTGTGTTGTAGTAAAAGATTTATCAAGATTAGGAAGAAATTATATTGAAGTTGGAAACTATATAGAGCAAATTTTTCCACTATTTAATGTAAGATTTATAGCAATAAATGATAGTGTGGATAGTTATAAAAATCCTATGTGCAATAATACGATTTTAGTTCCTTTTAAGAATCTAATAAATGATGAATATGCAAGAGATACATCAATAAAAATTAAGTCTGCTCTTAATGGCAGAAAGAAAAAAGGCGAGTTTATTGGAGCATTTCCTGCTTATGGATATGTGAAAGATGAAAGCAATAAACATAAGTTGATAATAGACAAAGAATCAGCTGAAATTGTAAAAAAAATTTTTGAATGGAAGGTGAATGAAGGACTAGGTAATTTATCAATATGCCATAGATTAAATGATATGGGAATTTTAAACCCAACAGGATATAAAAAGATAAAGCTAAATCAAAATTATAATAATTCTAAAATGAAGAATGAAGATTATTCATGGTGCCCTTCCACAGTAAGAAATATTTTAAAAAATGATATTTATATTGGGAATGTAACACAAGGTAAAAGAAAAGTAAAAAGTTATAAAATACATAAAGTTGAAGAGGTTCCAGAAGAAGAATGGATTACAGTGAAAAATATGCATGAGCCTATTATAGATAAGGATTTATTTAACAAAGCTCAGGATTTAAGAAAAGTTGATACTAGAGTACAAAGTATTGGCTCATTAAGTATGTGGGCGGGTATTTTAAAATGTGCGGATTGTGGTCGAGCAATGCATAAAAAATATTGCAAAAATGCAAATGGTGCTATTTATGAATATTATGTTTGTGGAACATATAGAAAAAAATCTAATAAATTGTGCACAAAACATACGTTAAAAGTTGAAAAATTGGAAAATAGTGTGCTAGAAGCTATTAAATTACATATTGAATTACTTGTTGATACTGAAAATATATTAAAGCAAATAAATGAATGTAAAACAAAGCAAATTGCAAATGAAAATATTATTAATATTAAACAGTCCAAACAAAAAGAAATAGAGAAAATAAGTAATTTAAAAAGATGTTTATATGAAGACTGGAAAAATGGAGATATAACAAGAGAAGAATATTTAGAATACAAGAAAAAATATGAACAAGATATGGAAAGTATAAAAGAAATTATTAAAAATTTAGACAAGCAAAAAGAAAAACAAGAAGAAATCATTGATGATAACAGTATTTGGATAAAGAACTTTAAAAAATATAAAAATATATCTGAATTAGATAGAGATGTTATAAAAGAACTAATAGATTGTATATATGTAAAAGAAAATGGAGATATAACGATACAATTTAAGTTTAAAAATGAATTAAAATTATAAAAAACAACGTGGTTCTATTATTGCAAATGTTAATTTATGTGTTATAATATTTATAAGGGTAAAGAAAAAAGGTGGAGAAATGGAAGAACTAAAAAAAAGGGTATTAGATGTAGATAATAAAGAAAAAAAACAAAGTATTGATGAAATTAACAATAGTAGATATAAATTAAAAATAAGAGATATATTGAAAAACAATATTATTTTTTTTGAAGGAGTATTTTTATTAGTTTTTAAAGGACTAATATTTAATGGTTTAATTAATATAGGAATAGAATTTGGAACAGTTTTATATACAATAGTAGCTTCATTACTATTAATGTGTCCAATAATAAATTGCAAAAATAAATTTGCATATATTTATCTAAATATCGTTTATGCAGTTGTGACTTTTATTATATATTCTGACTTTTTATATTATAGTTATTCTACAAATTTACTGTCTTTTTACCAAATAGAAAATATAAAATATTCAGATGAGATTGGAAATGGACTAACTTATATTATAGACATCAGTAATTTACTAGTATTTTGGATTGATAATATTTTATTACTATTATTTAGTGTAATATCATATAGATATACTAATAAAACAGTTTATAAAAATAGAAAGTTAAAAGCGATTTTAATTTTTAGTATAGTATTATTGAATGTTGTTGTTATTATAGGAAGTGTTAATGATGTTTATGAAAGTAGAATTTGTAATAAGTCTTTAATAGTTCAAGGTTCCTCAATTTATTATTATCATTATGAAGATTTGAAAGATTATTTATCTAATATGTTTATAAAAGGTCAAGTTGATGAAGAAAAGTTAATGGCAATATATAATAAAAATATAGATGAAAAAGATTTAACAACAGAATACACAGGAATTGCAAAAGATTATAATGTTATTATATTACAGTTAGAGAGTTTGAATGAATATATTATAGGTAAGACGGTTAATGGAAAAGAGATAACTCCAAATTTAAATAGATTTTTTAATAATAATATATACTGTAGCAATATGTATAATCAAGGACTAGGTACTACAGCTGATTCTGAATTTGAAATGGAAAATTCAATGTATCCATTAGAGAATGGTTATGTATTTCAAAAATATTATGTTAATGCGTGGAAAGATATCTATACTACACTTAGAAAAAATGGATATTATACTTCTTTTATGCATCCTAATAATAGTACATATTGGAATAGAGAAGAAGTATATAATGTTGGATATAATATTGACGAATATAATGATATTAAAAAATTTCCTAATATTGAGCAAGCAGGAGCATTTTATTCAGATGAAGGATTTTATGAAGAAGCGGTAAATATAATGAATTCATATGAAGGTAAGTTTTGCACTACATTAGTTAGTGTAACAACTCATGTTCCATTTTCCTTAGAAGGAATTTCAGATTTAGAAAATAAATTAACTATAACAAAACAGGATGTTGAGAAATATAACGATGAATTATTTGAAAATTATATAATATCATGCAATTTTTCAGATTATGCATTTGGAAAATTTATTGAAAAATTAGAAGAAACAGGATTAATGGATAAAAGTATATTAATTGTATATAGTGATCATGGTGAAGGTCTTATAGGCAAAAATGAAATAAAAAGTTTATATGAAGATAATGGAATGGACTATAATGATTTTGAATACTTTGTAAAAGATGTGCATGTACCGTTTGGAATAAAAATACCTAATTTAGATAAAAAAATTAATATACAAAGAGCTGTATCTAAAATAGATATAAAACCAACAATATTAGATTTATTAGAAATTAAAGATGATTTTTCTATAGGAAGTAGCATATTTTCTAGAAAAAATTATTCTTTTATAAAAGGTTTAGGCTATATTACTAGTGATATTTATTGTATTAATGAAAAATTTTATGATAAAAATACTTTACAAGAAATAAATGGAAATGAGTATTTAGTAAGCCTATTAAAAAAGATGGAAGATGAAATATATTTATCTGACACAATAATTAAAAATAATTTGCTAAAATAAATCCTATATTTTTTTATTGAA
>CANQSP010000020.1 GCA_947626555.1 uncultured Clostridia bacterium
CGCCGTATGCCGAACGGCACGTACGGTGGTGTGAGAGGGAATAAATAAAATAATTATTTATTCTCTACTCGATTTATTCTAAGAAAAGTTATATTTTTCATAGGAAAGTAAGTATATAAATAAAAGGGATTTTTTGTCGAAAACTTTTTAAAAATCGGCAAAACTTCCTATATTTTGCTATTGGAAAATATTGTAAATTAAGCTATAATAAAAAACAAGATAGATAGGGGTAGACCTTAAAATTCGAAAAACAGGAACATGGATACTACTAGGTTTTGAAAATAGTTTAGTAATTGATAATAAAATATGTTCGTTTTTGAATTTTATGCTTCGTCTTTCTATAAAAGGAGGGGGGATTATTTTGAATTCAAAATATATACAAGAGGACAAGCTACTAATAATAGAAATTACAGAAGAAATAGATCATCATACTACAGAAGAAATAAGGAGGAAAGTCGATAATGAAATTACAAGATTTATGCCGAGAAAAGTTATATTTGACTTTAATAATGTTACTTTTATGGACAGTGCAGGAATAGGAATGATTTTAGGAAGATACAAAATGGTAAAAATGTTAGGTGGAAGTTTAGAGATGACAAATGTAAAGCCAAGTATAAGAAAGATATTTGAAATGTGTGGCATTTTAAAAATATGTCCAATACGTGAGGCACAAGCAACATAGTATTTGCAATTGTATACATATTTAAAAAAGTAATAGGTGCAATATTAATCAGTAATGTTTAATTAATTTCAAATATATATAAATATTTGAAATGGAGAGGAAAAGTAATGAAAAGTATTTATGAAAATGAAATGAAATTAGAATTTTTAAGTAAGTCTAATAATGAAGCATTTGCCAGAATAAGTGTTGCAGCGTTTGCATCGCAATTAGATCCTACAGTAGAAGAACTTGCAGATATAAAAACAGCAATATCAGAGGCAGTTACAAATGCAATTGTTCATGGTTATGAAGAAAAAGAGGGAATAGTAAGAATAAAATGCAGAATTATAGACAATGTACTTACAGTTGAGGTTTCTGATTCTGGAAAAGGAATTGAAAATATAAATGAGGCGCGAAAGCCACTATATACGTCAAAACCTAATTTAGAAAGGTCAGGAATGGGTTTTACAATAATGGAAAGTTTTATGGATGAACTGAAAGTTGAATCAGTTATAGGTTTAGGAACAAAAGTAACCATGAAAAAGACGATAAAAAAAGAAGATGAAAAATTAGAATCTAGTTTTAATAGTTTTGCAGAAATGAATAACTAAATAATTATAGAGGATGAGGTTACATATGCTAAAAACATTATTCAAGGAGATTTTTATGTTATATGAAAATAGTATAGAAAATATAATTAAAGCACAAAATGGAGACAACGAAATTATGTCTAAACTAATAGAAGATAATAATGGTTTAATTTGGAGTATAGTAAAAAGATTTAAAGATAGAGGATATGAATTGGAAGATTTATATCAAATAGGGACTATAGGATTTATAAAATCTATAAAAAAATTTGACACCAGTTTCGAAGTAAAACTTTCAACTTATGCAGTGCCTTATATACTAGGTGAAATAAAAAGATTTATTAGAGATGATGGAAGTGTAAAAGTTAGTAGAAGTTTAAAAGAGTTAGCATCTAAAATTAGAGAAATCCAAGAAAGATATTTAAAAGAAAAAGGACAGGAAATTAGTATTTCTGAAATAGCAAAAGAATTAAAAACTACAAAAGAAGAAATTGCCGTTGCCTTAGATTCATTAAACCCAACAGTCTCAATATATGATAATGTTTATTCTGACGATGAGGGTGGCATAGGTTTTATAGATAAAATAGCCACAGGAATAGATGAATCTGAACAAATTGCTAATAAAATATCTATAAGGAATTTAATAGGAAACTTAGAAGATAGAGAAAAACAAATAATTTTATTGCGATATTATAAAAATAAAACTCAAATGGAAGTGGCTAAAATATTAGGAATAAGCCAAGTTCAAGTATCTAGAATAGAAAAAAGAGTTTTAAATTCGATGAAATTAAAATTAGCAATATAAATAGTTATATAATAAAAAGTAAATAAAAATAGCAATCCAAAAGTAGTATAAAATACGCTACAAAAAGGAGTGGAAAGCAACGAAAAAAATTTTTTTATATTTAATAATATTTATTCTAATATGTTTTTTAATACCAATTTTATTCACAAAAAAATTTGAAGAAAAAGATGTATCAATTAATTTAGAAAATCAAATTATTTTATCCGATATACCATTAAATGAAAAAGAAAGTTTATATGATTATAAGCAATATAACACCGTAAAATTATTGCATACGAAAACTAATCAAATAGAAGAAATAAAGTTAGATGAATATTTATATGGGGTTGTATCTAGTGAGATGCCTGTAAATTTTGAAGAAGAAGCTTTAAAGGCTCAAGCGGTAGTTGCAAGAACATATACAATTTATAAAATTTTAAATAATAGTAATAAACATGGAGAAGCAAGTATTTGTGATAATTCTGCATGTTGTCAAGCTTGGATTTCAAAAGAAGATAGATTGGCAAGATGGGATGAAAATTTAAGAGAAGAAAATTGGAATAAAATAGTAAGAGCAGTGAATTTAACTCAAGGAAAGATTATAACTTATGAAGGGAAACCTATAAATGCTTTTTTTCATTCTAATAGTGGAGGAAAAACAGAGACCACAGCAAATGTGTGGGGAGGAACTGGTTACCCATATCTTCAAAGTGTAGAAACTGCAGGTGAAGATGCTTATACACAATATAGTTCAGAAGCTAGTTTTACAAGACAAGAAATAATTGAAAAAATGTTAGCCGTACATAATAATTTTCAAATCAATTTTGATGAAATAGATTGTATTAAAATATTAGAATATACAGATGGAAATAGAGTAAAAAAAATAAAATTTGGAAATTTAGAATTGTCTGGCGTGGAAGTAAGGACAATATTGGGGTTAAGATCGGCAAATTTTGAGGTATTAATTGATGGAGATAAAATAACTTTTAAAGTTAAAGGTTATGGGCATGGAGTTGGTATGAGCCAAACAGGAGCAGATAGTATGGCAAAAACAGGTAGTAATTATGAAGAGATAATTAAACACTTTTATTCTGGAGTAGAAATTACAAATGTATAAAATAGTAAAATCAGGAAATAATTTAACTAAATAAAACTTAAAATGGTTAAATAAAGAAAGGAATGATAGTTAATATGAGAGGGCGTAGAAATGTTTTTGATGAAGAAAAAGAAACTAGAAAAATGTTATACATTTCAGGTTCTGTTTTGGCCATAGCTATTATAGCATTTATAGTTACATTTGTAGTTTATACAAATAGTTTTAGCAATGATAATATGCAAATAGGGGAAAAGGAAGAAAAAAATAATAATGAGTTTTCACAGGCAAGTACTCAAATTGGAAAAAGTGTAAATGAAGTCCAAAATGAAAATACAATATATGAAAATTCAATAAATCAAAATAAAATGGTTGAAAATACTACAAACAAAAATAATGAACAAAATGCAAATATGCAAAATAATACAAATACTATGAAAATAGCTATAAATACAAGTAATATGCAAAAGGAAAATGTGGCTACTACAAGTAATGAGTTAAAAGCAAATGGACAGAATATTGTAAATAATCAGACAACCACAAGTACTAGTGTAGAGCCGGAATCTAAAAAAGAGTTAAAATTTATAAAACCTGTTGAAGGTGAAATTGTAAAAGAATTTGCAAAAGAAAAATTAGTATATTCTGAAACTTTAAGGGAATGGGTAACACATAATGGTATAGACATTAAAGCTGATAAGACGACTATAGTAAAGGCATCAGAAGAAGGAACAGTAAAATCTATAAAGAATGATCCACGATATGGTATAACAGTAGTAATTGAACACGCTGAAGGATATAAAACAATATATTCAAACTTATTAACAGCTGAATTTGTAACTGAGGGAGAAAAACTAAAACAAGGACAAACCATAGGTACTGTTGGCAATACAGCTACTTTTGAGATTGCAGATGAACCACATTTACATTTTGAAATATTAAAGGATGAAGAATATATAAATCCAGAATTATATATAAAGAAGGGTTCAAACTAGAACCCTTCTTATACATATAAATTTAATGATTGTTTTACTTATACTTTATTACTTTTGAGGCATATTTATACCTATATACTTTATTACGCTTTTGAAAAAATACTTTACTTATAACCTAGTCCCTTTTTGAGTTGACTTTTTGCTACTTGATGTGGTTGTAATGGTTCCTGAAATTTTTACAGGAACAAGAGCGGTTGAAAGATTTTCAAGTGATTTAGAAACACCTGCAATCCTTGCTTGTGTCTGTCCTCTGTCAAGCATGTCGATTTTATATGAATCCAGAGTTCTGGCAGAAGAAGACATTGCAATAATTCCAAGCATCAAATCTACAACAGCTTTTTCTTCATTAATAAGAATAGTATGCTCTGGTGCTAAAAGTTGCTGCCAACTTGATGTAATGTCAGCTTCAAAATTATCACCATTGTACTTGTTCAATAACATAAAAACATTGTTATTTACTTTTTGCCTAAGTAACTTGAAAGGCTCAATATTGTCTTTAGAGCAGGTAATCCCGAAGCGTTTTGCTTGAGATTTATTTAATGATGGATAAGGCTTCTCATCACCAATAAAGAAAATAATTGGACTGCTACCTACCGCAAACTTAGTGGTTTTATACAGATAGTATGCAGCAAGTTCATATGATTCCATACCTTGACCACCACCGCGCCCTTCAAGTACGATTTTTTCAAGCCATGAATCTAGTTCAATACCTTTTGCAAATTCGCCAACTTGGAGAGGATAATAGTCACAATATGCATCGCCCACAGCACAAAAGCAAATATCAAAATCCTTTAAATAGCCCTGCTGCTCAATTTGCCCATAAAACATCGGCATTTTGTCATATACAAGCCTTGCAAAATTAATGTTAGAGCCTGTTACATCAAGGACGATGATGATAGGATTTTGGGTTTCGCTTTTAATGATTTTTCCATCAGCTTCCATAGTACTGTCCAAATGAGAACTGGACATTTTACTTGAAGAATAAGAACTTGCACCCCAATTAGAACTGGAACTTGAACTATATACGTCCCGATCATAATTAAATCCACCCATGAAGAATCCTCCTTAAAAAATTTTTTTGTGTTGTGTAGATTACTATAACTTTTTTTGCTTAATTATGAACTTTTTGAATCTGCTATGTTGGTTATTCTAACTTTTTAAATCTTTGGGTTCCGTAAACTTCATTTCTCAAATTCCTAAGCTCTTGCCAAAGTTTCCATGCATCATTTGGTCTGTTACTTAGGTCAATACTTACCATGTTTCTTATAAACGTCCGTACTCGTACATCAACGTAAATTGGCATAGCTGACCTAACTATATCACCTCCTAAAAGTTTTATTGCAATCTTACCAATAGAATAAATATCAGAGGAAGGTAAGACTACCGCTTTACTATTTACCTCAGGAGCAGTATAATAATCGTTTACGATTTTATATTTTGCATCTGAAGTATTAGCTTTAGGGATGCAGAAGGAAAAGCCTAACAAGGATACATTATGATTTTCCTTGTTTATGATGATGTTTTCTGGTTTGATATTACCATGAACTACACAGTTTAAATGTAAATAGCCAATAACACTTAAGAGTCTTTCTAATATCCACATTACGTGTTCTGCGGGAATTCCTCTAGCATACTCTTCCATAAGTTCAGGCATAGTTATACCTTTAATTTCTTGCATTAAAATAGCATTTGTATCACCATTTACGGTGATTTTGTGTTTTACATATGGAAGTGAATGATGCCTAAAGGTTGAAAGAACCTCATACTCTGTATCGAGCAAATTATTGTCATTAGAATCAATGGCAACTTTTAGGTAAACAATATCGTTACCACAAATACCTTTAAAAATATTTGCAACTTCTCCTTCAACTACGTTTTCATAGAACTTGTAAACTTCACCTTTTATAGAAATTTCGAATAAAGGTGACATGTGTTCATAAATCTGAACGGAATCTACAATGCCGTAAATACCTTGTTCAAGTTCAGATACTCCTAGATTATATAACTGGGTTAAAGCATCAAATGCTTGTCCTGCTATATACTGGTCATTAGCTGGAAAAACGTCAGGATGGAGTTTTTTACCATATTGCCTATAGATTTTTTTTAATTCTTTAAAGTCAGATACTTGTCCAAAGAAATCATATGGTCGTCTAGTTTGTAATAACTTTTCATAAAACCGCTTAAGTTCTCTGGAAGTCATCAAATTCACCACCTTCATTATTAATAACAATGTTTGCGAGTTCTTTTTGCGGAAGTATACAACGTTCAGATATAGGAAGTATGCAATCAGACCAATACCGAATAGTTGAACTTCTAGGAATGTCGAAATGATTAAAGTCTCTTTTAATTCGTCTTCTTAAACAAGTTCCAATATCAGTATCTAAATAAATAGTAATACAGTTATCTAAACCATTTAAGATATGAATTGTATGTAAGCCTTCGATGATATTAATTGTACTTCGCCTCACAATTTTGTTTTTACTTATTCGAGTATTTGTTTCAATTTCATATTTAGGCATTATAGCAACGCCTTTCTTTAGCAATATTTCCACATCATACTTGAATTCCTCTACGTGAAAAGCATCAATTGAATCTCCTAAATAGCCTTCATATATTCTTGGAATATCGGCCAGATTTTTGAAATAATCATCTTGAGATATTATAGTAACGGAGTACTTATTGGAAAAATAATCCCGCAACTGATTCGCTAAAGTGGTTTTACCAGAACAAGTAATACCTGCAATTACAATGTTTACAGTTTGGTGAGTAACTAAATACTTATCAATTTCTTCCTTGAGATTCATAATATTTACTCCTTTTGAGTTTTTGTAGATGATTTTAAGCAAATTTTATTTTGCCTAGTAGGTCCTACAGATATAACTGTTATGGGAAGGCCAGTTGATGCTTCTAACTCAGCTATGTATCTGCTACAAAGGTATGGAAGTTCCGACTTGCTTGTAATATTTGAGATGTCCGAATTCCATCCTTGCACTTTACTATATATTGGTGTGCATTGTTTGAGATACGTAACTAAATTATTGCTATTTTTCTTTATATCTGTAATAACTATTGATGGCTGTTGGCTTTCATCTAGCTTATCTATACTTTCGTAGTATTCGAACAAATCATAGAATTCTTCGTCAGGAATACCATTGAAAAGATATTTATTGCATATTTGTAATGTTTCAAAACCATCTAATTTATCAAGTGAAGATATATATAGTTCATCAACTTGATTAATTTTTTGTGCATACCTGAACAATACTCCATCAAACCATCCAAAGCGCATTTTTCCGTTCCAAAAGCAAGAACTTTGATTTTCATCAGAAATTTTGCTACTTAAGTCAGAACATTCCGTTGGAAAGATTCCTAATCCATGCCTTGACATAAAAGCTTTAGCAATTCCAATTTTAACGATATTATCTTTATAATAAGAAATATCAAGTGCAAAATTAATGGAAGTGTCTAAAAAAGTAGTATTAGGTTTAATTCCATAAGTGCCATCTATCAAAAGTCCTTGTGAACCTTCAAATATGGCAGTTTTGCACTTCCTCCTAAAAGATAACTCATAAGT
The DNA here is from genome assembly GCA_947626555.1 of uncultured Clostridia bacterium. Taxonomy (GTDB): domain Bacteria; phylum Bacillota; class Clostridia; order TANB77; family CAG-508; genus UMGS1663. The sequence continues at coordinate 7,692 of CANQSP010000020.1, forward strand.
AGTATAAAGACATCTACTTAAATTAATATCATCAGGAGCTTGCTTGAAAGTAATAATGTAATAGTTTGCAATAGAGAAGAATGCTTTAGGTTTGAGTAAAACAGAGATTTCATTTTCTAAAGATTCTTTTAATTCTTCAGGAACATTCTGCCAAATAAGTTTTTTGTTAGTTTCATATAAGTCATTAGCATATTCTTGAAGCTCTTCACATGTACTTATAAGAAAAGTATTTAGATGAGTATTAAAAATATCTTTTACTCTTACTCCAAAAGGAGATATACGTGGATCTGACTTGAATTCATCAAGCAAGTATTTGACTTCACTTACTCCAGTTCCAACAGTTCCCCTACGGTTATCTCCACTTGAAAGTTCACGAAGCTTATTTATAAGCTTGTGATATGGAGTTACAATAAAACAGTTCTCATGAATATGGATCCTATCAATTAAATTTGGAATAGGAATTTTGGTTTTATTAGAAAATGTTTCAAGTTCAACCATAAGATTATCTAAATTGATAACCATATTTTCTGTTAAATATGTATCGCATTCATCTCGAAACATTCCTGAACCAAGTTGAGAAAACTTATGAGTAACTCCAGAAGGAGTAATTACGGTATGTGATGCGTGAGAACCGCCATTATAGCGAACAATGCAATCAATACTGTACTTATAAGTTAAGTAATCCACAAAAGTTCCTTTACCTTCATCACCAAATTGCATACCACATAAAATGTAACTATCCATTAATAAAGTCCTCCCATGCTTTTATTGCGCTTGAAAAACTATAATTACATACATTGTCGCATAACATAAATTTTCTATAGCCTATACTATACATTAACTCTAAATCAGCAAAATCAGCAAAATCAACAGTTGATTTTCTCTCCAAAGATGTAAAAATTCTTGATGCACAAATGGCTTCGTTATCTTTGGAGATAATAGTTTTTAAGTGATTTAACATACTGTAATTTTGCCCAGACTGCAAATATAAATCATCTCTTGCAGCCATAAGATTTGTAGTAACTTTGTAGCGAGAAATAAAGTCAATGCCCTTTAAAGTTTCTATTTTAGCTACTATTTGAGCATTGGGTAGTACATGATAAATTTGCTCTAAGTCTTCAGGTAGTTCAACAAAAGAAGCCATAATATACGGCATATTCATTTTGCCACAAGTATTCAAATATAATTTGTCTGTTGGCGTTAAATAGCCTTCAATTTCAACATCTTTTGCAATAATATTAACAGATTGACCTGCACCTAAAGCTTGTCTTGGAAGAGGATCTACAAAAATCATATTTCCATTTTTTATGTGAGTAATATTTACTTTTTCACCATTGCGAAAATAAATTTGGGCAGGATATACTACTTGCACATTATGATTTAATTCTACGCAAGAATAGAGTGGATCAGCCCATTTTGTAACTCTTAACTGCCTACCTTTAATGTCAATCCATATTTTTTTATTGTACTCTACAGAGAGTTTTCTTAAAATTTCAAGAGTTTGTTCTGCAGAATATGGAACTTGGACACCAGTGTTAAACCGTACTTCTGAAATAAAAGGATTTTCAAAAACCCTTTGCACTTTTTCCATATTGTTAAGAGATGGAAGAGTTGCAATTAAAATACAGTCTTTTTTCAAAGTATTTGCCCTCCTTACTATAAATTGATGTCAAATTTTTACTTTTTTATTTAATTAGTAAATAGTATTATAAATGTTTTAAAGCTATAAGCAAAACCTCCTTATCATTAATATTTATAATTGTACTGAATGTAGATGTTTCTATTAAAAAACAAAACATTTCAGCTAACTATAGAATTACGAACATATTTTACCACGTGTATACATAAAATTCAATATTTTTTAGCAATTTAATTAAACTATTAGGGACGGGGTTAAATAGTTTAGCACATATCTAAAACTATTAGGGACGGAGTTAAATAGTTTAACAACTTATTTGTTACATAGCAAAACATTAATATTATATATTTTGGAGTGATTCGTGGGGACCGTTTTAGAAAATGTTACGAACATGTGTGAGTTACATTTTCTTAAATGGGGCAACGTAAAAATATATAATATTCATGTTTTGCAAGTAATATAGTTAAAATTTTGTTAAACTATTTAACTCCGTCCCTAATAGTTTAATTGTTACATTATAAAATACTAATTGTGCTAAACTATTTAACCCCGTCCCTAATAGTTTAATGAAATTTAAAAATATTAGTGCAAATAAAAAAAATATGTAATATAATAGTGCAAAAGAATTTAAGGAGAGAAATATGTCAGAAGTAAAATGGACTAATGAACAAATGCAAGCAATAAATGAAGAGGGAGCAAATATATTAGTTGCGGCTGCTGCACGGAAGTGGAAAAACAGCTGTGTTAGTTGAGCGAATAATAAATAAAGTAATAAATAAAAATATAGATATTGATAAAATATTAGTAGTAACGTTTACAAATGCTGCTGCAAGTGAAATGCGAGCTAGAATTTTAGATGCAATTTATAAAAAGTTAGAAGAAGACGAGGGAAACTTTCATTTACAAAGACAAATTACGTTGTTAAACAAAGCAAGTATTAGCACAATACATGCATTTTGTTTAGATGTTATAAAAAATAATTTTTATGAAATAGGTGTATCTGCAAATTTTAGAATTGGTGATACAACAGAGGTAGAACTTTTGAAACAAGAAGTCTTAGAAGAACTATTTGAACAAAAGTATATTAATCATGATAAAGAGTTTATAGATTTGATAAATATGTATACAACATATAAGGGAGATGAGCCTTTAAAAGAGTTAATATTAAGTATATATAAGTATATACAAAGTACTCCAGAGCCAGAAATGTGGCTTAAAGAAAAGGTAGAATTGCTTAATATAAAAGATGAGTTAAATTTTGATTTTGCTAGAACTGAATGGGGAAAGATTTTAATAAATAAGTTTGCAGAAGAATTAAAAGAAAATAGATTAAAATTGGAAAAAGTTAAGGAAAAATTATTGAAATATCCAGAATTAGAAAAATTCGCTTTAACTATTCAAGATGATATAAATCAAATTATGACAATAGAAAATTTAGCAAATAGTGTAAATGAAATTTACGTTGATGAAATAAACTCAAATGAAGATGAAAGTCAATTTGATGAAGAAAGTTTTAATAAAAAAAATTTAGATTTGTGGAATAGATTATACAATGCTTCAACAGAACTAAAATTTACGAAGTGGCCAACAGATAAGAAAGTTACAATAGAGTATAAAGAACAAGCAAAAAAAGAAAGAGATAACATAAAAGGAAAAATTTCAAAAGCTATAGGAAGTGCTTTTGTATATGATTCTAAAGCAGCGACCCAAGATATAAATTTTATGTATAAACCTTTAAAAAGTTTAAGTGGACTTGTAATAGAATTTTCAAAGATGTTTGCTGAAAGAAAAAAAGAAAAAAATATAATAGATTTTAATGATATTGAACATTTTGCACTTAATATTTTATTAAGAGAAAATGAACCAACAGAGGTGGCTAAAAAATATAGAGAAAAGTTTGAAGAAATTTTAGTAGATGAATATCAAGATAGTAATTTAGTACAAGAATATATATTAAAAAGTATTTCTAAAGGAAATAATATATTTATGGTTGGGGATGTGAAGCAAAGTATATATAAATTTAGGCAAGCACGACCAGAATTGTTTTTAGATAAATATGAAAAATACAAAAATGTAGATGATAATAATGTGGAAGAACAAGGTAATGGTAAAAAGATTAAGTTATTTAAAAACTTTAGAAGTAGAGAAAATATATTAGATGTTACTAATTTAGTATTTAAATCAATCATGAGTAAAAAATTAGGTGATATTGAATATAATGAAGAAGAATATTTAAACTTAGGAGCAAATTATAAGGAACCTGAACCTAAGATTGATTATGATGGAGATAATATATTAAATAGAATTAATTATGCAGGAAATGCGGAATTACACATAATTGATTTAAAAAAAGAAGAGGAAGATACAACATTAAATACTTTTATTGATAATGATATGTCAGATGAAGATTCAAATACAAAAGATTCAATTGATGAAAATGAAGACGACGATTATGAAATTGTTGAAAGTACAATTATAGAGGCAAGATTTGTAGCAGATAAAATTCAAAAAATGATTAATAGCAATTATCAGGTTTTTGATAAAAATAAAAAGGAATATAGAAGAATAACTTATAAGGATATTGTAATACTTCTTCGTACAACTTCATCTTTGGCACCTATATATGAAAAAGAATTGAATGATTTGAATATTCCTGTATTTAGTGATACATCAAGTGAATATTTAGGTGCGACAGAAATTGAAACAATAATGAGTTTGCTAAAAATAATAGATAACCCTTTACAAGATATACCGCTTGTAACTGTAATGAGGTCTGAAATAGGTGGATTTACAGATAATGATTTAGTGGAAATAAGGCTTAGTGATAAAAGGGATAGTTTTTATGATGCAATGATAAAAGCAAGACTTTATGTGAAAGACACTTTGAGAGAAAAAATAAATAAATTTATTCAAAATATAGAAAGATGGAGAGATGAAGAAAAATATAAATCCTTAGATGAATTAATATGGCAAATTTATATAGATACAAATTATTATAACTATGTTGGGTTATTACAAAATGGAAAATTAAAACAGGCTAATTTAAAAATGCTATTTCAAAGAGCTAAGCAATATGAAACAGCAAGTTTTAAGGGTTTGTTTAATTTTATAAATTTTATAGACAAGCTAAAAACATCATCTACAGATATGTCAGCAGCTAAGGTAATAGGAGAAAATGAAAATGTGGTTAGGATAATGAGCATTCACAAAAGTAAAGGCTTGGAATTCCCAGTAGTATTTTTATGTGGTACAGGCAAGCAGTTTAATATGCAGGACTTAAAACAAACTATACTTTTGCATCAAGACTTAGGTTTTGGACCTGATTATATTAATTTTGAGAAAAGAATAAAATATGCTACTTTAGCTAAAGAAGCATTAAAAATTAAGACTAAACAAGAACTTATTTCAGAAGAAATGAGAGTTTTATATGTTGCTTTAACTAGAGCAAAGGAAAAATTGATAATAACTGGCGTTTCAAAGCAATTGGAAAAAGATATGAAAGAAAAACAAGAGCAGTTGGAAATGTATGAAAATGAGTTAAAAATGGATAAAAATTTATTAAAAAAATACATTTCATATTTAGATTGGTTAGAACTTATATATTTAAAAGAAAAGCCAGATTGTATGGAATTATATACACACAAAGAAGATGAGATAAAAATACAAGAAGAAAAACAACAAGTAGAAAATGTAGTGAACAAAATAAATGAAATTAAAATAAATAATAAAAAAGAATATCAAAATATAGAAAAATTATTGAATTGGAAGTATGGTCATAGTTTATCAACTACAATGATGACAAAGACATCTGTAACTAATATAAAAGAAATGAAACAAAATAATATTATATATTCAACTCAAAAAGAAAAATTAGAACAAAACGATAATAAAATAAAAATTGAAAATGTAGAACAATTATTAGATACAACAAAAGATAAAAGAATAGAACATAATGTAGATTTAACTAAAAGTGAAGACACGAAAGTAAAAATTGATACGAATAGTAATGAAGTAGATAATTGGCAAGTTCCTAAATTTATGAAAGATGAAAAGATAACTAGTGCACAGAAGGGTACCTTAATGCATTTATGTGTGCAAAAATTGAATGAAAAAGAAGAATATAATTTTGAAAAAATTAAAAAAATGGTAGAGGATTTAAAGAATAGAGAGATAATAACAGAAGCTGAGATGAATTCAATATCAATAAAAAATATTTTAAATTATACTCAATCTAAATTGTATGAAAGATTAAAAAAAGCTAAAAGTATAAAGAAAGAGGAGCCTTTTTATATAAATATCTCATCAAAAGAAATACTTAAAACAGATGAAAATGAAAATATATTAGTACAGGGAATCATAGATTTATACTTTATTGATGAAAATGATAAATTAGTTTTAGTAGATTATAAAACTGATTATATTGAAAGTGGACAAGAAAATATATTAAAAGAAAAGTATACAGAACAACTAGAGTTATATAAAAAAGCATTAGAAAAAAGCCTTAATAAAAAGGTAGATGAGATGATTATATATTCACTATATTTGCAAAAAGAAATAAAAATATAATGCTAGAGTAAGGGAGGAATGAATATAATGCGACTAGATAAATTTTTAAAAATGTCAAGAGTAATAAAAAGAAGAACTGTTGCAAATGAAGCGGCAGATGGAGGTAGGGTTAGTGTAAATGGAAAAGTAGTTAAACCTAGTTACGAAGTTAAAGTTGGAGATGTTGTAGAAATTAAGTTCGGAGATAAAATTTCAAAATTTGAAATAACCCAAATACCAAAAACGCAAGGAAAAGATATGGGGGAAATAATAAAAATTTTATAAAATTTTAAACTATAAAATTAGCAGATTAAAAACATATTAGAGATTGTATTATCATAAATATAATCTCTATTTTTTGTATGAAGTATAAATAGAGTATTTAATTTTTATGTATATAGTTAAAATTAAATAGAATAAATGCCGAAAAATGTAGAAAATTGACGGAAAAATCTTGTTGACATAAATTTAAAAATGTGATAGAAATATGTATAACAAATTTGTTGTTTTTATCAAAGAATTAATTCTAGGATTTTTTTACAAAAGATTATATTCGGTAAATTAAATTTTAATAATTTTTACAAAATAATTTATTTTATAAGCTAAATTTTAATATTAAAAATTTTTATCCTATTTAACACGCATAGTTTAATTTAAAAGATTTTAGTATATATAGTTAACTCATATATACTTTATTCAGCATATTAAATTATAGGTAACATTAGAATCTAAATATTTTAGTAAAGAAAAAATTTGAAAACTTTAAATAAAATTGGTGTTTTTGATAAATGTATTAAATCTAGGAAAGGAATGATGAAAAAAATGATAAGAAATAAGATTATAAGTATGTTATTAGTAATAGTGACACTGACGACAGCAATATTACCAATTATACAAACTAAAGTAAAAGCAGCAGATGGAGTTGTTGATTACAAAGGAAGTGTATCATATGGAGGAAGTACAGTTGGAAAATTTTACGTAAATGGAAGAATAGCATTTTGTTTAGAACATAAGAAAGATACACCACCAACTGGGAGAGAAGTTACTTCTGAAATATATACAAATTCAAAAATTTTAAAATGTTTATATTATGGTTGGGAAGGAGAAGAACAATGGCATTTTGAGTCAGAAGAGCAAGGTATTGTATACACAAGTCTAGCATTAGATCATTTTAAAAATGGTAATGCAAATAATGTAGCTAAAGAATTTATAAATTATGTGGATTCAATGCCTGGACCGCAAACAGAATTGAATTTTACAAAAAATAATTTGAATACACAGATAGAAGAAAATATACAAAAAACGCAGAGTACAAGCATGTATGGTTCTCCAAGCTTATATATTACTATTCCTCTACAAGATGGTGTAACGTTAGTAAATGAAACAAAGGGAACTAGGTCTACTGGTAATGTAAATGTATATGGAGGAGACAGCTTCCATTTAGAGGCGCCACTTAATATTACTGGTTCTTGGAAGTCAAATCCAATAAACAATCATAGATATCAATATCAAGCTATTATATATAGAACGCAAAGTTTGTTAGAACAAGATTTAATTTCCAGATACGAAGTAGCGGTAGATAATAGTTCATCTATAAGATTATATGTAAATTGGATATCAGCGGGAGGACTAGAAATATATAAAAAAGATGAGGAAACACAGGAAGCAATAAACAATACAAAATTTGAAATAAAAGATGAAGAAGAAAATTTAGTAGAAACAATAATTACAGATGAAAAAGGTTATGCAAAATCTTCTAATTTACCAGTAGGAACATATTCTTTAATTGAAAAAACAGCTAATGATAAATATATATTAGATAGTTCACCTAGAACAGTAGATATTGTAGCTGGTAAAACTATAACGGTAGATATTACAAATAAACATCAAAATGGAAGTTTAAAAATTGTAAAGGTAGATAGTAGAGATAATAAAATACCAATTTCAAATGTAACATTTGAAATATGGAATATGGAATTAAATAAAAAAGTGGCAACTGAAACAACAGGAAAAGATGGAATGATAAAATTAGATAATTTAAGAACAGGAACTTATAAAGTAAAGGAAATTTCAAGTAATGAATGGTATGAACTAAATAGTAAAGAAAAGATAGTAGAAGTAAATGCCAATGAAGAAGCAACTTTAACGATAGAAAATGATGTAAAGAAAGGGTATATAGAAGTAATTAAAGAAGATGCAGAGTTTTCAAATATAAAACTTAAAAATGTTAAGTTTGAAGTAAAAAATTCGAAAGGAGTAGTTATTGAAACCCTTATTACAGATGAAAATGGGCATGCAAAATCAAAAGCTTTACCATTAAATGATACTTACACTGTGAAGGAAATAGGGACAAATAATGAGTATCTTTTATCACCAGACGAAAAAAAGGTAAACTTTGCAATAGAAGATAATGGAAAAACAAAAACACTTAAATTTACAAATAAACATAAAGAAGGAAGTATAAAGGTAGTAAAAGTAGATGCAGATAATAATAAAATTGGTATAGGAGGAATTGAATTTGATTTATATAGTGAAGAGTTTAAAAAAATAATAGGTAGATATGTTACTAATAGAGATGGAGAAATTTATATAAATAATTTAAGAACAGGAAAATATAAATTAAAGGAAGTATCTACGAACAAATGGTATGAATTAGCTCAAGACACAGAGGTAGTTGTAGAAGAAAATAAAACAAAAGAAGTAATGATACAAAATGAACTGAAAAAGGGAAGAATAAAGGTAATAAAAGTAGATAAAGATAATAATGAAATAAAAATTCCCAATGTTACTTTTGAAATACAAGATAAAAATGGAAATGTATTGGAAACAATAGTAACAGATGGAAAAGGAGAAGCTATAACAAAAGAATATCCAATAAGAGATTATCCAATATTAAGAATACATGAAATTGAGACTAATGAATATTATGTATTGAATAATAATATGCTACAAATTTCATTAGATGAGAATCAAACTAAGAGTATTAAAATAGAAAATGAAAAAAAGAAAGGGCAAGTAAAAGTAATAAAATTAGATAAGGATAACAAAGAGATTAAACTTAAGAATGTAGAATTTGAAGTTTTAGATGAAGCCGGAAATATAGTAGATACAATAGTAACAAATGAAAAAGGAGAAGCGGTAACTAAAATGCTACCAATAGGTCAAAAATATACAATTAGAGAAACAAAAACAGCAGAAGGATATGAATTAATGGAAGAAAAATTAGAGGTAACTATGGAATATAACAAAACAAAGGAGATTATTATTCAAAATGAAAAGAAAAAAGGTCAAATAGAGATATATAAAACAGATGCAGAAAATAATATGATAAAAATAGAGAATGTGGAATTTGAAGTAATAAATTCAAATAATGAAGTAGTAGAAATAATAAAGACAGATAAAAATGGACATGCTATAACTTCGAAATTGCCAATAGGTGAATATATCATAAAAGAAATAAAAACAAATGATGACTATGTTCTAAAAGACGAAACAATAAAAGTGGAAATTACAGAAGATGTTATTACAAAATTGGATATTACAAATAGCAGAAAAAAAGGTCAAATTAGAATTATAAAAACAAGTAAAGATGATAATTTTATTAATGAGAAGAAAGCAGGCAGTCCAATTTCAGGAGTTAAATTTGAAATATATGATGAAAATAGAAAATTAGTAGATACAGTTATAACAAATGAAGAAGGAATAGCAATTAGTAAAAAAATAGATAAAGGAGAGTACATAGTAAAAGAGGTAGAAGCAGGAGAATGGTACTTGTTAAATGCTGAAGAATTTTTTGTTAGTATAAATGAGAATGAACAAATTATAGATTTAAATATTACAGATGAATCACAAAAACCAGATGTAGATATTGAAAAAACAGGAGATATAAAAGCAGAACCTAATCAAGAAATTAAATATAATTTTACAATAAGAAATACTGGAAATGTATTCTTAAATAATCTTACATGGTATGACTATTTACCTACAAAATATGTGACACTTACTAAAATATATACAGGAACATACAATGAAGATTTAAACTATAGTGTATATTATAGAACTAATAAAAACGATTATAAATTGATTTCAGAAAATTTTAATACTCAAATTAATAATTGTATTGACTTTTCAGATATAAAATTAGAAGAAGGAGAAATAATTACAGAGTTTAAATTTGTATTCGAAAGAGTAGATGTAGGTTTTGAAACGGTGATAAACCCAGAAGTATATGTTAAAGCAAAGAATAATATAGAAGGAGAAATTGTTAATGAAACAAGAGTAGAAGGTGATAATAATGGTTATATAGTATGGAAAGCAGATGATCATATAACTACTATAGAAAAGAAAAAATTACCTAGAACAGGTTTTTAAATAATAGTTAATTTTGAAAATTATATTCTAATATTTATATCAAAGCATTTTGTATCTAAGATGTAGAATAGTATTTTAATTTGATTTATGAAAATATAATGAAAACCCTTTTGAAAAAGAAAAAAACGTGATACAATATATCACGTTAGGATATTTATAAAAGAATTGGAAAAATTTGAATAATTTTTTATGGATATTCATATGTATTTTAGCACAAAGAAGGGAAAGTGATATATTATGCAAAAGTATGATGTTATAGTAGTAGGAATGGGACCAAGTTCAATTTTTTTAGCTTATGAAATGGTAAAGCTAGATAAAACAAAAAAAGTATTATTAATAGATCAAGGAAAGAGAGTAGAAAATAGAATTTGTCCAATAGAAAAAACAGGAGTATGTACGAAATGTAAACCATTCTGCAATATTACAAGTGGATTTTCAGGAGCAGGAGCATTCTCAGATGGAAAATTATCACTATACAACAAGGAAGATGATGACTTTTATGTAGGTGGAGAATTACACCATTATGTAGGAGTAGAAAATACAAAGAAATTAATAGATTATGCAGATAAAATTTATTTGGATTTTGGTGCAGACAAGAACTTAGAAGGTACTGAATATAAAGAACAAGTTTCTGAAATAAAAAAGAAAGCCAAAAAAGAAGGATTAACATTAATAGATATTCCAATTAGACATTTAGGAACAGAAAAAGCACATGAATTATATAAAAAATTAGAAAAATATCTTGAAGATAATGGAATAGATATGATGTTTGAAACGACAGTAAAGGATTTAATTATAGAAGATGGACATGTAAAAGGCGTAAAAACTCAAAAATCAAGTGAATTGATAAAGCATGAAATACAAAATGATGAACAAGAAGATGAAGATTTACAAAATATATATGGAAATAATGTAATAATAGCAGTAGGAAGAAAAGGTGCTAATTGGCTAGTAGACATGTGCACAAAGCATGGAATTGAAACACAAGCAGGTGTAGTAGATATAGGTGTTCGTTATGAACTTCCAGATGAAGTTATGAAAGACATAAATAAGTATATGTATGAAGGCAAATTTATTGGTAGACCAGGTCCTTTTGGAGATAAAGTAAGAACATTTTGCCAAAACCCAAGTGGATTTGTATCATCAGAAGTATATGATCACAATTTAACATTAGTCAATGGACATTCATATAAAGATAAAAAAAGTACAAATACAAACTTAGCAATACTTGTATCACATAGGTTTAATCATCCGTTTGATAAGCCAATAGATTATGGAAGAAATGTTGCAAAAAATTTAAATGAACTAGGTGGAGGAAATGTATTAGTACAAAGATTAGGAGATATATACAGAGGAAAAAGAACATGGGAAAAAGAGTTAAATAATAATGGAGTTGTACCAACTTTAAAATCAGCGGTACCAGGAGATATAACTTTTGCAATAGGATATAGAACAATGACAGATATTATGCAATTTATAAGAACATTAGATAAAGTAGTTGAAGGATTTGCAAATCCGGAGAATTTATTATATGCTCCAGAAATTAAATTTTATAGTAACAAAGTAACAATAGATGAAAATTTTGAAACCAATATAAAAGGTTTATATTCAATTGGTGATGGTGGTGGAATGACAAGAGGTTTAATGATGGCATCAGCATCAGGAGTTCAAATGGCTAGAATACTTGCAAATAAAAAGTAGATAATTTGCAATTTAGTAGTTTCAAAGTTATATTTATAAATTTTTGTAGTGACTCGTGGGGACCATTTTAGAAAATGTTATGAACGAAGTGAATTACATTTTCTTAAAAAGGGGCAACGGAAAAAATTTATAAATATAACTTTGAAACAGATAAATTTTATTGCGAAAGGAAGTAGAACAAATGTCAAATTTTGTGCACTTACATTTACATAGTGAGTTTAGTTTATTAGACGGTGCGAATCGTATAAAAGACATACCAGTAATTGCAAAAGAATTGGGAATGGACTCAATAGCAATTACAGACCATGGTGTAATGTTTGGAGTAATAGACTTTTATAAAGCTTGTAAAGCAAATGGAATAAAGCCTATAATAGGTTGTGAAGTATATGTGGCTCCACGTACTAGGTTTGACAAAAATCCAAATATAGATGGTAAATATAATCACTTAATACTACTTGCAAAAGATAACAACGGTTATAAAAACTTATCAAAATTAGTATCATTAAGCTTTATAGAGGGTTTTTATTATAAACCTCGTATAGACAAAGAAATATTAGAAAAATATCATGAAGGTCTAATATGCCAAAGTGCATGTTTAGCTGGAGAAATAAGTCAAGCCATATTAAAAAATGATATGGAAGAGGCTAAAAGAGTAGCATTATGGTACAAAAACTTATTTGGAGATGATTATTATTTAGAAATTCAAAATAATGGCATAAAACAACAAGTTTTAGTAAATCAAAAAATAATAGAAATAGCAAGAGAATTGAATATTCCGCTTGTAGCTACAAATGATGCTCATTATTCAAGAAAAGAAGATGCATATAATCATGAAGTGTTATTATGTATTCAAACTGGAAAGAAAATGTCAGATGAAGATAGAATGAGATTTGAAACAGATGAATTATATATAAAATCACCAGAGGAAATGATAAATTATTTTGAAGCAGTGCCAGATGCTGTAGAAAATACAGTAAAAATAGCAAGAAAATGCAATGTAGAATTTGAATTTGGACATACAATTCTTCCAAATTATGATGTGCCAGAAGGATATGAAACACATTATGATTATTTAGAAAAATTAACGCTGGATGGTTTAGTAAAAAGATATGGAGAAAACTACTCAGAAGAAATAAAAAATAGAGCAGACTATGAATTGTCCGTAATTAAAAAAATGGGATATGTGGACTACTTCTTAATTGTTTGGGATTATATTAATTATGCAAAAACTCACGATATACCTGTTGGACCAGGGCGTGGATCTGGAGCAGGCTCTATTGTTGCATACTCAATAGGGATAACAGATATAGACCCAATAAAATATACACTAATTTTTGAAAGATTTTTAAATCCTGAAAGAATTAGTATGCCTGATTTTGATGTTGATTTTTGTTACGAAAAAAGAGATAAGGTAATAGAGTATGTATGTGAAAAATATGGCTATGATCATGTATCTCAAATTATAACTTTTGGAACAATGTCAGCAAGGATGGTTATAAGAGATGTCGCAAGGGTTTTAGATGTACCTTATGCAGATGCAGATAAACTTGCCAAAATGATACCAAATGAAATTCATATTACAATTAAAAAGGCAATGGAACAAAACAGAGAACTACGTGAACTTTATGAAACTGATAGTGATACAAAAAAATTGTTAGATATAGCAATGGCTTTAGAAGGTATGCCACGTCAGGCATCAACTCATGCATGTGGAATAGTTATAACAAAAGAGCCAGTTGATACATATGTGCCTTTGTATGTAAGAGATGGAAACATATCTACACAATATATAATGACAACTTTAGAAGAATTAGGACTTTTAAAAATGGACTTTTTAGGATTAAGAACACTAACAGTTATAAAGGATACAATGGATTTAGTTGAAAAAAATAGAGGAATAAAAGTAGAATTTGATAAAGACATGAATGATCCTAAAGTATATAAATTATGGCAAGATGGAAATTCTGTTGGAATATTTCAGTTTGAAAGTCAAGGTATGACAAACTTTATGAAGGAATTAAAGCCGGACTGTTTAGAAGATATTATAGCAGGTGTTTCGTTATACAGACCAGGTCCTATGGATCAAATACCAAGATATATTGCAAATAAAAAGGACCCTGAACATGCGGTATACACACATCCTGCACTAAAACCTATATTAGAGGTAACTTATGGCTGTATGGTTTACCAAGAACAAGTTATGCAAATAGTAAGAGATTTAGCAGGCTATTCATTAGGAAGAGCAGATTTGGTAAGACGTGCAATGGGTAAGAAAAAATTAGATGTTATGGCAAAAGAAAGAGAAATTTTTATAAATGGACAAGTAGATGAAAATGGTAATGTAGTGGTCCCTGGTTGTGTAAGAAATGGAATAGAAGCAAAAGATGCCAATATAATATTTGACGAAATGGCAGAATTTGCAAAATATGCCTTCAATAAATCACATGCAGCAGCATATGCAGTAGTATCATACCAAACAGCATATTTAAAAGCATACTATCCAGCAGAATTTATGGCAGCAACTTTAAATAGCTTTTTAGGAAACCTAGATAAAATACCTGGATATATAGATGAATGTAAAAGGTTGCATATTGAAATATTAAAGCCAGATATAAATAAGAGTAATTCAAGGTTTACAGTAGACGGAAATAAAATTAGGTTTGGATTAGGAAGTATAAAAAATGTAGGATCTGCAGTAGATAATATTGTAGAAGAACGTGAAAAAAATGGAGAATATAAAAGTTTTACAGACTTTTGTGAAAGAATTCAAAATGAAGCAGTAAATAAAAAGTGTATAGAAAGTTTAATAAAAGCAGGAGCATTTGATAATTTTGAACAAACAAGAAGTACATTAATAGCTTCTTTTGAACAAATAATAGATACAATTTCAGATAGTTCTAAGAAAAGTTATCAAGGTCAAGTCTCAATGTTTGATTTAGGAGGACAGACGGAACAGAACGATAAATCTTTAGAACAAATGAAATATAACTATACATATTTGAAAGAATATACTGATAAAGAGTTACTATCTATGGAAAAAGAAATGTTAGGATTATATATTTCAGGACATCCACTAGAAGGGCTAAGAACGCAAATTGAAACAAATACTAATATTAGTAGTGCACTAATAAGAGAAGGATTACAAGAATTAGAAGAAACGGGTAAATTTCCATATAAAGATGGGCAAAATGTTAAATATGCTGGAATTATAAGTAATATTAAGAAAAAATATACTAAAAACAATAAAATAATGGCATTTGTTACAATAGAAGATTTACATGGTAGTATGGAAATAATAGTATTTGAAAATTGTTACCAAGCATCTGCAAATTCTTTAATGGAAGACAATATTATTATGGTAGAAGGAAGGTTAAGCGTAAGAGAAGATGAAGGTGACATAACAATAATAGCAAGCAAAATTAGTGATTTTTCTTCTGCGGTAAATAATATTGTCAGTATACCGAATAAAAGAAGTACTTTGAAGGTTGATATAACCAATATTACAGAAGAACAAAAAAATAGGTTAAAAGGGGCAATTAGATTTTTCCAAGGAGATAGAAATAATACAGTAATGCAAGTGATAAATGAAGGAAATTTAATAACTTCAAAAGCAATTTTATTAAATGAACTAATATTGAGTGAATTTGAAGAAATTGTTGGAAAAGAAAATTGCAAAATTGAAAATTAGAAAAAAATAGTATATTTTTTTTCTTGACATTTTTTTTAATAATGATATTATAAAAGTATAAGGATATAAAAGAGGAGGAAAAAAATGGAAAAATTGAAAGATAAAAGAGTTATAATAGCAATTGTTATAGCAATAGCAATAATAGGATTAATAGTGTTATTATTCGTACTGAATGGTGGAAGTACGGATTTAGGAAAAACTAGTGCAAATTTGAATCAAAAAAATAATGATATATCTTATAGTATTACTAAAAGTGATGAATATATAATAGTAATTGCTAAAAATAGTACAGGTAAAGCTATTAACAATATAAAGGCTTTTTTTACGTTATATGATGAATCAAATAATGTAATAAGTGATACAGACTATGAAAATTCAATAACATTGTATCCCAATGAACTAACATGTTTTAGTTATTATTTAGGAAAAAATAATCGTTGTGACCATGCAAATGTAGAATTTACTTATGAACAAGCTAAAAGTGATGAAATTTCTTCTTATGAAGGGTTAAAATATGTTGGATTAAAAGATACAAAAGAAAATTATATCTATCCACAAATTTCAACTGGAAATGAAGTTAAGTCAAGTCATATGGCTTTTGAAGCAGTGTTTTATAAAAATAATCAACCAGTTTATTGTGCCGCAGATGATGAATATCAGATGGATGAAAATAAGACTATGTCACTTATGATAGGATTACCAAAAGATGCTGACGGAAATATAATGGAATATGATAGATTTGAACTATTTGTTGTGGATTAATGAATATTTAATGGTATTTTTAATATAAAATAATGAATTAAATGTTAAGTTAGTAAAAATAACTTATAGATGAAATTAAAGACATCTGGTAAAATGTCAAGATAAAATTAAAAAATATTTTAAATTTTTTTAAGTACATTGATAATAAAAAGA
>CANQSP010000021.1 GCA_947626555.1 uncultured Clostridia bacterium
TTGTGTATAAAGATGGGAAATATCAGAAAAGTGAATGATAAACGTATTAGTAAAAATTAATTAAAAGGTGAGATTAATGAAGTGAACCCAAAATGTTGGACAAAACATTGAGGGTTTATTTTTATGCCATAGAAAAATTGGAAATTTTACGTAAGTTAAAGTTAAAATATTTTAATTTGCATGGCTTAGAAATTATTTTAGCGAATTAGAATTAGAAATCATTTTGGCATAATTATGTTGAAAAAGAAATTAAGTTGATATATAATTTAGTTGAACAAAAAGGAAGGTGAAACAAATGGAGAATAAATCGTATTACATAGTTACAACTTTATGCGATAAACAAGAAATTGTAAACAATATCTCAAACACATTATTAGAGCGCAAATTAGTTGCGGGATCTCAAATTTCTAAAGTTAAATCTAGCTATTGGTGGAATGGAGAGATAGAAGCTAAGGAAGAGTTTAAATTAGAATTCAGAACAAGAGAAGATAAGGTAGATGAAATAGTTGAAACAATAAAATCAATTCATGATTATGAAGTGGCTGAAATATCTAAGACTAAGATTGAATGCTTAACAGAAGAGATGAAGAAGTGGATAGATGAGAGTGTGGGATAAATATATTAATAAAATAGAAAACTATAAATAATCATATAAATATAGATTAAAAAACTTAACAAAAATATAATAAAGAATAAAAGAAGGTAGATATGAAATATATAAATAGTGAGCAAGATTTTTCAAATTGCTTTTCTAATAGGTTGTACGAAAAAATTGTAAAAGAGTCAACAACTAGATTAAACAGAAAAATAAATAAGAAAGAATATAAACAAATTATTAAGGAATTATATTATGAATTGAGTAATTATGAATATAGTGTAGGAAATATCGAAGAAAAATTATTTGTATATAAGTCTAATAATGTTGCCAGAATAATACCTGTGTTAACTGTAAAAGATGAATTACTATACTATTTTGTTTGCAAAATGTTAGAAGATGAGATTGCAGTAAATAGAACAGAAAACACATATGGAGGATGGATATTAGGAAATAAAATAAGATTAGAAGAAGATTCAGAAATAGATTATGTGTATAAAAGTTATAATTCATTATTATGGAATAAAAACTGGAAAGATTTCCAAAATATTCTGTATAACAGTGTAAAAGATTTAAGTAATGATTCTATTATATTAAAATTAGATATTGCTAATTTTTATGACAATATAAACCTTAATCTATTAGAAAAGAAATTATTAGTATCAGTACCAACAGAAAAATTAGAATATATTAATATACTTATGTATTTTTTGAGAAACTGGAATCTAAAAACGGATAAGTATCATTTTAAATCAGTAGGAATACCTCAAAATGAGTTTGGAGATCAATCTAGGTTATTAGCAAATTTTTATTTGCAGGGCTATGACAAAAAAGTAAAACAAATATGTGACAAATCAAATGCTCAATATATAAGATTTGCAGATGATCAAGTTATAATTTTAAAAGATAAATTGAAAATTAACGATATTATGTATGCAATATCCAAAGAATTAAATACAATTGGGCTAAATTTAAATGCAAACAAAGTAAAAGAATATAAAAAGGACACAATACAAACTTATTATGGAATACCTATATTTCAATTGTTAGATGAAAAAAAGTATAATGAAGCAGCTAAAAAATTTTTTGAATATAAAAATAATGAAAAAGTTGATTTTAATTATATTAGTTCTCTAAAAAAATTTTTGAATTTAGGATTAGATAAATTTAATATTTCTAATAGAAGTAAAATAAAAGCAATTATTACAGAATATCAATTCGTTAGAGAGAGCAATGAGTAATATATGAAAAAAATATATGAAAATTTAGATATAGAGGAGAAAAAAGAATTAATTGAACTGATTTATAAAATTTCAAAAGAAACTACCTATAATTCTTTTCATTATAATGCTATTAATTTTATAAAAAAATGTAAAATTGATACGAATATAGATGATATAATATCTAGAATAGAGGAAATAAAAAAGATATCATGAAATTAAAATCTAGACTTTAATTTAAAGAATCTGGATTTTATATTTAAAGGATATAAAAGTACAACTTTAAGATCCGGTTTATTTGTCACATCTTGGTTACGCTTATCTCAAAGTCATTTAATTTTATATACAATTTGACACAAACAAAACATAAACAAAATCCTGAAATATTAAGAATTACATGCTCATAACCCGAAGGTCGTAAGTTCGAGCCTTACCCCGCAACCAGCTTATAGCAAGTCTTTTAGAGATTTGCTATTTTTTAATTTTTCCGTAAAAAGTGCCATTTTGGGAAAATTTGGGGAAGGAAACCTCATAACTTATTGATATTTTTAATAAAATTTCAGTAAAAGACTATGGGAAACCTAAAAAATAAATATATATTAATGTCAAATTCTATAACATTTAATGCGGCAAAAAGTTTAAATTATAGTAAAGTTCCATGTTTAATTAGAAACCCATTGCACGAATTAATATTGAATAAAATGTTAAAAACTTTAGATGTGGAATAAGAAAAAAAGTACTTGGACTTGCTAAATAGGTCCAAGTATTTTTTAAAATAATGTACAAGCTTGGTACAAAAATGGGAAAAAAGGGATGCAAAAAGTGAGAGAAAAAGTACAAAAACAGGTAAAAATAAAGTGGATGTATTGTCCTAGCAAGCATTGAATTTCGCTAGTTCGAAATTATCAAATGGAGAAAATCCTCAATCTCCTTTTTAAGAGTGGAGGTAGAATATGGCTACAACAAAAATATGGAAAGCTGTAAAGAGATTAGATTATGTAGTTGATTATGCAAAGAATGAAAATAAAACAAAGAATGATTATTTAGAAAATGGATGTGATAAATATGAAAATATAAGGCAAGTTGTAATGTATGCAACAAATAGCGATAAAACAGAAAAACAATTTTATACAACAGGAATAAATTGTGATGTTAATGAGGCAACTCAGCAAATGCAATTTGTTAAGAAAAGATACGGAAAAGAAAAAAAGCATATTTACTTTTCATGCAGAGCAGTCTTTTGCTAAAGGAGAGGTTACCCCAGAGATAGCTCATAAAATTGGAGTACGACTTGCAAATGAAATATTGGGAGAAAGATTTCAAGTTATAGTAACAACACATTTGAATACAGAACATCTTCATAATCATTTTGTAATTAACTCTGTTTCATTTAAAGACGGACTTAAATATTATAGCAACCATACCAATACAGCAATATTAAGAAGAACTTCTGATGAACTTTGTGAAGAATATGGAATAAGTGTATTAGAAGAAAAGACATGTAAGTCAGGAATTAATTATAACAATTTTTATCAAAAGTCCTTGAGCAATTCAGACTATCATAAATTTGCTAAAGAAGATATAGACTATGCAATAAAGCATTCTTATACGAGTAAAGATTTTCACAGAATATTAAATTCAATGGGATATTCTTCTTATTATTATAGAGCTGATAAATTATCAATTAGAAAGGAACCTCATAAAAGAAATATAAGAGTTGAAAGAGCTTTTGGAGAAGAATATTCAGAAGAAAACATTAGACGAAGGATATTACAAAATGAGTTTATTCCTGAAGAGAAAATATATTCATATAGAGTGAGTAAGAAAAATTACTTTGGAACAAAAAGCATTTTTAAGAAGAAGTACAAACCTAAAGGAATAGTTGCTTTATATTATTACTATAGATATTTGCTAGGTTATCATAAGAAAAATAATATACCACACAAGCTGACAGAAGAAATGAGGAAAGACATAGCAAAGATGGATCATTATTAAGAGTTAGCAAGATTCTTATGTAAGTATAAATTAGAATTAGCAGAAAATGTTGATGACTTAAAAGATAAGAAATTGCGAGAAAAGCAAGATATATTAAATACTGAGAATGAGAGCGAGAAAGACCAAATTACAAAGCAGATAATACAAGTTACAGAACAACTAAAAAAGGTAAAGAAAGAAATTAATATGTGTGATGAGATTGTAGATAATGCGGTTAAAATGAAAGAACAGATAAGATAAGTAGAGGAAAAAGAGCAGGAAAAGGAACAAAAGAAAAAGTAGAGAAAGTATGAATTGTAAGCATAAAATTTTTTTAAAAAATTCAGAAGCAACTATTGATAAAGAAACAAATGTTTAATAAAATAAAACACAATAAAATTTATTATAATTTGTTGTTAAAAATCATATTTTGTGATATAAAATATAGGAGTAATATAATAGATATAATTTTGATATAGGAGATAATTATGAATAGAAATCTAGGACAAGTATTTACCCCAAAAGAAGTTTCAAATAGAATGGTTGAATTGTTTAACATTGACAATAATGCTAAAATCCTTGATCCTTGTTTCGGGCAAGGAGTGTTTCTAGATTCTTTATCAGAACATGGATATAATAATTTATTTGGTATTGAAATAGATAAACAATTATATAATGAGAAAAAAAATGAAAATTATAACTTAAGAAATGTTAATTTCTTAGAAATGGATTATAAAAATGAATTTGATGGCATCATAATTAATCCACCTTATATTAGACAAGAAGAAATTAATAATTTGAAGGATTATGGAATCGATAAAATATACTTAAAAGAGAAATTTAAGAAGTATAATATTTCATCAAAGTCAAATATTTATTATTACTTTTTGATAAAAAGTATCGAAAGTTTAAAAAATGATGGAGAGATGATAGCCATAATTCCTAAAACATGGAATCAAACAAAAAATGGTAAAGAAATAGAGAAGAATATTTTAAAATGCGCAAAAATAGAAGATATAATTAGTTTAAAACCTAATATTTTTGGAGAAGGAACATTAGTAGATGTAGATATTGTTAAATTCAAAAAAATTATAAACAATAACAAATATGAAAAAAATTATTGCGAGTTGGACGATAATCATGTGTACTTAAGTGATTTAGCTAAGACCAGAAGAGGAATAACTAGTGGAGATAATAAATTTTTTATTTTTAGTAAAGAGAATTTACCATTTTCAAAAAAATATTTTACCAAAATAATTTCATCTCCTAAGCAAATAAAAAAGTATGAGACTAAAAGTGATATAGAATATGATTACATACTTGATATTAAAGATAATTACGATGAACTTAATAAAGATATAAAAAAATATATTGATTCAAGTAAGAAAGAACACGAGAAAAAAGATTGGTTTAAAATTAAAAAGATAGAATCTTTTGGAATAATTTTTGGCTATATTATAAGAGACAATATTAAGTTTATATTCAATAATGAGTCATATTTGGTTAGAGATAACTTCTATATTATTTATGATTTTCAAGAATCATATTATTTATTATTAGGATTATTAAATAATTATTATGTGTATAATTATCTAGAAAATGTAGGGAAAAACTATGGAAATGGTATCTTAAAATTACAAAAATATGATATGGATAGTATTCCAATTGTTAATCCTAATATAATATCAGAAAATGACAAAAATACAATTATAAATGAAACAATGAAGAACACTAATAATAGTATAGAAAATGTAAGTAAAATCATAGAAAAATACGAAGAAATTACTTTAAATGAAATAAAAATAAGATATAAAGAAACAATTAATAAAAGAAAAAAAGGAGAATAAATGATGATTAAAGCAGTAAGTTTATTTTCGGGTGGTGGAGGACTAGATCTTGGTTTTAAAGAAAACGGATATAAAATTGTATGGGCAATTGATAATAATAAAGATGCAGTTGAAACATATAGACATAATATAGATAATAATATAATTTGTGAAGATATAACAAAAATTGATATATCCCAAATACCTGAAGTTGATATAATAATAGGTGGACCACCATGTCAATCATTTTCATTAATTGGAAAAAGAAATACAACTGATGATATTGGAAAATTAGTATGGAGATATATGGAAATTATAAAAGAAAAAAGACCAAAGGCATTTGTGTTTGAAAATGTGACAGGATTATTATCAGCTAAAGATGATGATGGCAGAAAAATAATAGAAAAATTAATAGAAGAATTTAAAAAATTAAATTATACAATAACTCCTAAAATTTTAAATGCTGCTGATTATGGTGTACCTCAATTAAGAAAGAGAGTTATAATAGTAGGATTGTTGGGAAACAACAAGTTTGATTTTCCAAAAGTAAAATATAATGAAAATGGTGATAATGGATTAAAAAAATATATTTCAGTAGAAGATGCAATTAGTGATATTGTAAATTGTAATGAAAATTATACAACTAACCCCCAGTCAGAATATCAGATGAAAATGAGAATAAATAATGAAAATAATATACTGAAAAACCATGTTAGACAAAAAGAAAGTGAACTAGACACATTTATTATAAAGCATGTAAAAGAAGGTGGAAATTATATGGATATTCCACCAACAGTAGAATCGAAAAGAATTAAAAGATTACAAAGAGATGGAGGACATACAACATGCTATGGAAGAATGGATAGAAAAAAACCAGCATATACAATAAATACATATTTTAACAGACCGAATGTAGGGTGTAATATTCATTATTCACAGAATAGATTGATTACTGCTAGAGAGGCTTTAAGATTACAAAGTTTTCCAGATAATTATGAAGTTATATCAACTAGTAAGCAGGGAACTAATACAATAATAGGGAATGCAGTGCCACCACTGTTAGCTAGTAGTATAGCAAAAGAATTAAAAAGATATTTAGGAGAGTAGTATTATTATGTGGATTAATTATAGTGATTCCGAGGTAAGGAAATTTCATCCAGTATGTGAAAAAGCATTAAATCGAGCATTAAAAATACTAGATTTAGGGGATTTTTATTCCGTAAAACACCATGAAATGTTTGGAACTATTGAAGCAGATTTCGTAATAAAAAATAGGACAAGTGATAAATATTTATGTGTTATTGAAGTAAAAAGAACACTATCAGACGTACAAAGTACAAGATATCAATATCAGGCTATGAGTTATGTTCAAGCGGCAGGGGCAAAAATGGAAAAACCTTTTTATATGATAACAAATTTAGAGTATTCTTATTGTTTTAGATTTGACCCTAACAAAAGTAGTAATTTACAGCAGATGATGGAACCTGGACTAATAAAGTGTGCTAAATTTGAAGAATTAAACGAAGAAAAATTTATAATAAAACTTTCAGATATTTATGCAAAATATATAAGAGATTTTTTAGATAATCAGTATAAGTATATTGTTTCAATAGATAAGGTATTAGAGCTAATTGAAGATAGTAAAAAAGATATTTTGACATGGAGAACTAATATTGCGGTTTTAGCATACGAATATATTAGAGGTGCTTTTGAATCTGTAGGAAGAAATGAACTTAAAAATATTCATTTATTTTTAAATGATGCATATTCAATTTGTGAAGACGCTTCTTTAGTGGACTTTTCCCCAATATTTAACTATGATAGAAATGAAATTAATAAAAAATATAACATAGATAATGATGTTTTAAATCAAATATATAATTTTGGAAAGCAAAATATTAATGGAGAAGTAATAGCCAATATGATTCATCAAATTGTATCTAAAGGGCATGAAGATATTGGAGAAGTTCCAACTGATATAGAGTTAGCATATTATATTTCTTACATAGCTAAAATATATAATAACAACAGAAATATAAATACTGTATGTGATCCTGCTGCCGGTAGTGGAAGTTTAATAGGTGCAGCTATAAATGTATTAAATTTGGCACCTACTCAAGTTAAAGCAAATGATATTAATGAAAAATTATTACAAGTATTATCTATAAGATTGGGATTAGCTTTTGTAGATATTATTAATTTACAAAATACTGTTACAATTACAAATAAAGATATTGCAATACTAGATAAAGATTATTTTAATGACGTTGATATATTACTAATGAATCCTCCATATATATCTGGAGTGAGAGATGGATGTAGAGAAAAGAAAGAATTAATGGCAAAAAAAATATTAACTCTTTCAAATAAAGAGAGTATTACTAATGTTGGGCAAATTGGTTTAGAATGTGTTTTTACAGAATTAATTTCAACATACATAAATAATGGAACAATTTGTGCATGTATTATACCAAAACAATATTTATTTGGAATAGGTAAAGATTCTGCAGAATTTAGAAGGTTCGTTATGAAAGAATTTGGATTAAAATCAGTGTTTATATATCCAAGTTCAAGTGTATTTAAAGATGTAATAAAAGATACAGTTGTTATTGTTGGAGAAAAGGGATCTAATGAGAATATAATTAGTGTAATTAATTCTATGATTAATATTCAAGATTTAGATGCAACTGAATTTATAAATTCAGTTCAAGATAATTATTATGAAGTAAAAGAAAATAATATTAAAGAAGAGAATATACAAAACAATATTTCTATAAGAAATATAAGAAGGGAAAGATTTGTATCAGATATAAATGAAGGTTGGCATTTTTTAGGCTTAGAATCGATGGAAAAAGAAGATTATGTAAAAGAATTGAAAAACACCAATAAACTAATACAAATAGAAGAATCTAATTTGTTTGAGAAAATGAGTAGAGGTAGGGCAGGTAATTCTGGAGGAAGTGATTTGGTTTTTTCTAAAAGAAAAGGCATAAATTCTATAAATGCTATTAGAAATGCAAAAATCAATAATTGTTTTATAGATGTAGGAGATTCTTATTTTGAATTAGACGAGACAACGATGAAACAAAATATTAGAGATTATATTGGAATACAAAAGCTAAGAAGTGGAAGCCAAAATAAAAAAATTAAGGATGAAAAACAATTAGAAGAAATTTTTAATGAAGCAAAGAAGTCAATAGTTAAAAATTCAATACTAATTCCTCGAAATCTAAGAAAGAATGGGAGTGTATATTATACAATAGATGAATGCATGGTTTCAACAAATTTTATGATAATTGAGAATTTAAATGAAGCTAAATTAATTGAAATTACAAGTTGGATGAGAACATCTTTTTATCAATGCATATGTGAGATATATGCTAAACCACAAGAGGGTGCAAGAAAACTTGAAAAAGAAGAAATTGCCAAAACACTAATTCCAGATAATATTAAACTAACTTCTGATGAAATAGAAGAACTTAGAGGATTGCTTATAAAAGAACCATTTGTAGAATTAAATAATCCTAAAATAAGTGAATTGGATAAGTTCTGGGCTAAAAAAATATTTGAAAATAATTATGAGGAAAAGTTAGTAAAAACTAATAGATTATTAAGGTTACTAGCATCTTTAAGACAAAATCGATTATAGGATAAGACGAACAATTAATAATTTGCAACTAGTTTCAGACATTTTTATATATAAAATATACATAAGAAAGGCAAAGTAATAAATGTAATGTATAATTGCAAATTTATTTTGCTTGTTTCAATAATAAATGACAAGTTTCGACAAATTTTGTAAGAAAATAGTACTATAATAAAAAAGGGGAGAAAAAATGAATTTAAAAGAAGTAATAAATATATTAGAAGATAAGGGAAATAGTAAAGAATTATATTTTTGTGAGAAAAATAAAGACATTTATGAATCTGTATGTCCAGAAGTATCTGAAGAAATATTCGAAATATTAATACAAAATGCGATAGATAGTATATGTAAAAAAAGTGAAGATGAATGGATACAGTATAATCCTACTGGATTTAGAGAAGGAACATTAGAAATTTGTAACATAGATTATGTTGGAAATTATAATGAAGTAATTAATTCATTTAGTTCTGAAAACATTGAAATAGAAAAAGAAAAAATCGAGAAATTTTCCTTTTATTGCATAAGTATTGGAGAAGGTAACAAAAATGTAAAAATTTTTAGGAGATTAACTAAATTTAGAAAAATATCTACACACGGATTTCTAGGAGTGTTTATGGGAAATCAATTGAATAAAATTGATTCACAAATATTAGGGATTGATGGAGATATAGATTTAATTGTATATAATAATGAAATAGTGATATTAAATCATATATCTTTAGAAAGAATTTTCAAAATAGAAGAACAATATGAAAAGAAGTCAAAAGAAACTATGGATCGCTTAAGAAGTACAGGAAAAATAGAAAATTTTGATGCATTTGAAGAAGATTGTATGAATAATTTATTGACAAGAAAAATACTAACAAGGATGCAGAGCGAGGATAATGATTTAAGTAAATGTTTTGATAATTTTGAAAATATAGTGACTACAATTGATATGTTTGAGTTGCCATTAAACGTTAATACAAATAATAAAAGTATTATATACGAAAGTAAAGATCAAATAAGAGACATTTTATTACTAGCAAGAGATTCATATTACAGAAGTCTTATTCAAGAAAAACCAGGAATAGATAATAAAGTATAGGAGAAAATAATGAAAAGAATTTTAATAAAGTGTTTACTATTTATATCATCTTATTTTCCATTATATATTTTTTTATTAGTGTTAAATATTGACAATTATAATTCTTACGAAAAAATACAAAGAATACCTATCAAAATATTTTTAATAAGTATGCTAATATGTATTATTTTATCTATAATTAGTATAGTACTTATTGCAATTAGTAAGAACGGAACTAAAAAAATCTCAATAGAAAATATAGAAAGACCAGATGATACAATAATAAGTTATATAATGACATATATTATACCTATATTAACGGTTAATAATATGGATAAATATGAAATTATTGTAAATATATTGTTATTTATATTGATAGGATATTTATATATTAGACTGAATCTATTGTATTTAAACCCACTATGGTCTATGTTTGGATATATACCATGTAGAATAAATAATGATACTGTGTTAATAACAAACTATAAAATATCAGACTTGAAAATTAAAATAAAAAACGGTCAGAATATAAAAGGATTCTATATAGCAAATGATATTTTTATAGCTAAAAAAGAAAAAGGCGAGAATTAATCTCGCCTCTAAAGTGCAATTTTAAAATCATAAAGTGCAAAATTTGCACTTTATGATTACACGCTCACACTGAATATTTATCATAACATCAGTGCAAGAGTTAACTTATCCCTCAAAACACCCCATAGCAATTTGAGAACTATCAACAAATCCATTTCTATAATACTTTTCAGTAATATAAATATCATAATCTATAAAACTATTATAGATTAGGTCAAGTTGCTTCTCAACATACTTTTTGTTCTGTTTAGGAACATTTTTTAAAATATTTTCTTTTAATTTATCAAATTTAAAATTATGTTTTTTATCTTCATTAGACATATAGCACAAATAAGTTTCTTCTCTAAAATCATACCATTCTTTTAATATATCATCTTCGTTTACTTTTCTAAAATTATTCATATTAAATCTTCCTATATAAATATAATCTCATTAAAAACAATTTCTTCAGCTCTATCTTTAATATTATTCATACGACAAACCCAAAGCATAGCGTCGCCACCATTAAAGTAAACTGGCACATTTTCAATTTTTGCAAATTCTTTAATTAATTTATCTACTTCCTTTTTAGCTTGTTTATCAATATCAATTAAATGATTTCTTAATTCACCTAATTTTTATTCAGTATATAAGCCTCTTTTATATTCTCTAATAAAATTAAGCCTTAAATTGCCGTATTTTCCAATATAATAATACTCGTCTTTACTTTTCTTTACATATAAATCAGGAATTAAATAATCTCCTTCTTTGTGATATGTTATTTTTCCATAATCAAAACCTCCAAAATAAATTTTTAGGTTTCCCATATATCAAATTTTTATTGCGAACATGTGTGTAAATTTCTTGGGGAAATAATGGGGAAAAATTTTTCAAAAAAGTACAAAAAATTACACAAATGTTTGCTATGTCAAAAACCCCGAAGGTGTTAAAATACCAGTCAAAACCATTAATATCACTAAAGTACAGGAAACAGGCAGGTCGCCCTCATAACCCGAAGACATTATATTTACAGAAAATAGTATCAGTAAAACAAATAGAAATAATTCAAATTTACAGATTACTACGAAGATAGTTCCTTAAAAACAATATAATTTTAACCGTTTTGCACTTAACATCCTTCCATTGAAAGATAGATAATTTTATGCTAAAATATAATTGCAAAAGATAAAAACATAAAGGAATGATAATATAAATTACAAACTAAAAAATAACGGTATAAAGGAGCTTACTAGCAATGAAAGTATTAACAATTAAACAGCCATGGGCAACTTTAATAATGCAAGGAGATAAACGCTTTGAATTCAGAAGTTGGCAGACAAAATATAGAGGAGATTTATTGATACACGCAGGAAAAGGTGTAGATAGGCATGTAATGAAAAGATTAGCAAAATATCTTCCAAAAGAATTACCACATGGAAAAATTTTAGGAAAAGTAAAACTAGTAGATTGCATAAAAATGTCACCAGAATTTAAAGAGCTATTACAAAAAGAAAATGGCGATATATATACTCAAAGATCTTTCCAAGAAAACTATGGTTGGCAAATCGCAGATGTTGATGTTTTTGAAAAGCCAATTGAAGCAAAAGGAAAATTGAGCTTATGGGAGTATGATATATAAAATACAACCAAAATCGACGGAACAGTCGAAAAAGAAGCTATATTTGTTAAAAAGATAAAAACTTGAAATTCACAAATTAAGAAAATAGATATTGCAAAAATAAATATTATGTGATAGACTCATGGTATTAAATAAAGAAGATAGAATTGAAGGCAGAATTATCTGCCTAATCTTCTATAATATAGCGTTTGAAAAATAAACATAAAAGTATAAAAAAACAACAATAAAATTGTGATTATAGTAAAAACAGAGGTGAATGATAGAAAGGAGCCTAGCCATGATTTACATTACAGGAGATACTCATGTGGATTTTTCGAGATTTGAAGAAAGTAACTTCCCCATACAAAATGAAATGACGAAAGATGATTATGTAATAATATGTGGTGATTTTGGTGGAGTATGGACATTTGAGGAAGAAAGTGCAAGAGAAAAAGCAACTTTAGATTGGCTAAACAATAAAAATTTTACTACTTTATTTGTAGATGGCAATCACGAGAATTATACTAGATTATACAATGATTATCCAGTAGAAAAATGGCATGGTGGCAAAGTACATAAAATAAGAGATTCAGTTTTACACTTAATGCGTGGAGAAATATTTAATATAGATGGTAAAAAGATATTTGCTTTTGGTGGCGCTAAATCTCATGATATTCAAGACGGAATATTAAATTTAGATGAAGAAGAAAAAATATATGAATATCGCAAAAGAAGAGCATTTTTTAGGATAAGGGATTTTTCATGGTGGGATTTAGAATTACCAACTGAAGAAGAAATGCAAAATGGTATAAATAATTTAGAAAAAGTGAATTATAAAGTTGATTATATTATTACACACTGTTGCCCGACAAGTATTTTAACAATATTAAGTGGTGGACTATTTGAGAAAGATTATTTAAACGATTACTTCCAAAAGATTATGGAAAAAAGTGAATTTAAGAAATGGTATTTCGGACATTATCACGATAATAGACAAATTGATTCACAATTTACGTTGCTGTACGAAGATATTGTTCCATTAGAAAATAGACAAATAATCTTAACTGAAAGCATTCCGTTTGAAGTAAAAGTACCAAAATTAAATGCTGAAACTATAAAAGCTATTGAAGATGCAGAAAAAGGAATAGGTCTAAGCAAAGGATATACTGATTTAAATGAAATGTGGAAAGATTTAGAGAAAGAGGATTGATAAATTTGCTAACAGTACAGTATACCAATTTATTAAAAAAAGACTATAAATTAATGAAAAAGAGAGGGCTTAATTTAAAACTATAAAAATTTTAAAGTAAAGGAAAATGATTATGGAACATTTAGGAAAAAGGTTAAAAAGTTTAAGAGAAAAAACAAGATTTACTCAAGAAGAGATTGCTAAAATGCTAGGAGTTAAGCGCTTAGTTATAACAAATATAGAAAACGAAACAAGAAAAATTACAGCAGAAGAACTGTATTTATTTTCAAAAATATATGGATTATCTATGGAAGAACTATATACTGGAGAAGATAAAGAGAAAAAAATTGCAAAGTTTTCAAGAAAATTTGAAGAACTATCTAATAGAGATCAAAAAGAAGTGCTGAATTTTATTGAATTCAAAAGAAAACAAGAAGAAAAATAATATTTTGGCAGAGAAATCTGCCTAATATTTTACAAATAGATGTTTAAAAAACAAACGTTAAAGAAATAAAAAACGAACATAAAAAGAAAGAGTATTTCAATAATTTTTCTTTCCATTGAAAGAAAATTATTTTTATGATATAAATAAGGAGTGATAATATGAAGAAGGTTAGAAGCAGAAGAACAAAACTTTTAACAGTACATGGTAGGCATAGATATGATTTAAGAGTAAGACGAATAGGAGATTTGGATTCAGAGATTATAAAAGTAAAAAGAGACGGAAAAGATTTTTCATGGTTTATAGGGGATTTCTATGTATATTTAACTTATAGAAACAGAAGACCAAAAAGAACACTAATTTTGGTTTATGAGGAAAGAATATATATTTTAGATAGATTTACACAAAAACTTATTACGGTTTTTGATGTACCAGAGAAATTTTTGCCAACATCTTCTTATCTATTAACAGCAGCTCAAAGAAAAATAATTATACATAAAGAGCAATATCTTCAAAAAGAAGTTAAGATTCAGTGTAAGGGAAAAAGGAAATATGAAGGAACAATACAAAGAGTTTTTTATTATGAGCGTGAACCTGTAATAAAGCTATTAGATAATTATAATAATATACTTAATATAAATTTAACGGATATTAATTCAGTACAAGTAACAGAGAAATAAAATTAGGTTTATAGATGATTGTATAAATCAAAAATTTTTAGATTATTTAGATATTTTTATAGAAATAGAATTTTTTAATAGTGTAACTATATAAAAAAGTATCAATATTAAAGATTTAATATATTGACAGTTGAACAAATTTGCATCAAAGCGAATGCAGAATAAATAAAACGAGGATTGGAGAATAAAGTAAATGGTAGACAAGGAAGCAGAATTAATAGACATGCTATGGGAAGTGAAGAATATAGAAACCTGCGAGATAGTAGGAATAGTGAACTCATTGGAAACGGAAAAACAAATACAACAGCTAATAGATTGGCTGAATGAACAAGACCTAGAAACATTGAAGATAACACCGATAATAGACAAATCAGAAGAAATAGTAGGAAGATAGAGAACTCTAACAAGGGTTCTTTTTCTATCTCTAAAGATATATAAGTGTCCAATTTATCTGTGTTTACATTTGTAGAATCCTTAAAATCATTAAATTTGACAAAATTGGCAAAATATGGTAATATAATGTCGTTATATCATATCAAAGTTTATTAGCTTACTATAATAAGCTTTGAGCGCGAAGTTAGCCCCATGCATGTACTTGTATGGGGTATCTTCTATATTGAGGAAAGGAGTATTTTATGAAATATACAATAGGTTTGGATATTGGAATTGCATCAGTTGGATGGGCAGTTATAAACAAAGACAAAAGCAGAATAGAGGATTTAGGAGTAAGAATTTTCAAAAAGGCAGAAGAAGCAGATGGAAAAGCTTTGAATTTGGCGAGAAGAGAAGCCAGAGGAGCTAGAAGAAGAATTAGAAGAAGAGCTACAAGGATGAAAAAGATAAAAGATACTTTTGTAAAGTATAATTTGGTTTCAAAAGAAGAGTTAGAAAATTTGTATGATATAAATAGTAATACGAAAGACGTATGGGAACTACGTGTAGAAGCTTTAGATAAAAAAATAGATAGAAAAGAATGGGCAAGAGTGTTAACTAATATTGCAAAGCGAAGAGGATATAAATCAAATAGAAAAATAGACTCAGAAGAAGACAAGGAAGTTGGTAAGCTAAGCAAGGGAACAATAGAAAATAAAAAAATCCTCCAAGAAAAGGGATACAGAACAGTAGGAGAGATGTTCTATAAGGACGAAAAATTTATTCAAAATAAAAGAAATAAAGGCGGAGAGTATACAAATACTGTTTTAAGAAGTATGTTAATAGATGAAGTTGAAAAATTATTTGAAGCTCAAAGAAAATTTGGAAGCGAATACGCCTCAAAAGAATTCGAAAAAGAATATTTAGACATAATGACATTTCAAAAAGATTTTATTACACCAGAATTACTTGAGAGAATGTTAGGAAAATGTACTTTTGAAAAAGACCAACATCGTGCTCCAAAAAATAGTTATACATTCGAAAGATTTATGTTATTACAAAAAGTGAACAATCTAAAACTTAGTGGAGAAACAGAAATAACAGTAGAGCAAAAAGAACAAATTATAGAAATGGCATATAAACAGGCAGAAGTGAAATATTCTCAAATAAGAAAAAAACTGAATTTGCCTGACAATATTAGATTTTTACAACTAGACTATAAACCAAAAAAGAAGGATAAGGAATTAGAAGAAGAAGAAATAATAAAAGAAGCTGAAAATAAAAGATTTATAAAGCTAGAGGGATGGCATAAAATAAGATTGGCACTAAAAGCTAATGGCAACGAAGAAAAATTTGAATTGATTAAAGAAAATCATGATATTCAAGATGATATAGCTGATGCATTGGTTAGAAACAAAACAGATGATTCGATAAGAAAATATTTAAAGGATAAAAAAATTGATGATGACATAGTCGAAGCTATTTTAAATGTTAATTTTACAAAATTTGGACATTTATCATATAAAGCAATGAAAAAAATAATACCTTATTTAGAGCAAGGGTTAACATATGATAAGGCATGTGAGAAAGCAGGGTATGAGTTTAGGGGAAGCCAAAATGTATTACAGTATAAATTGCCTCCTGTTTCTCAATTGCCAGATGTAATTCTTAATCCAGTAGTGCTAAGAGCAGTAAGCCAAACTAGAAAAGTGATAAATGCAATTATTGATAAGTATGGATCACCAATGGCAATTTATATAGAAACAGCAAGAGATTTATCCAAATCGTATGATGAGAGAAAAAATATAGAGAAAAGGCAAGAAAACAATTTTAAAGCAAATGAAGAAATCAAGAAATATATTAGAGAGAACTTTAAATTTGAACCTAAGCCATTTGACATTGTAAAAATGAAGCTTTGGAGAGAACAAAACGGTAAATGTGCATATTCATTAAAGAGAATTCCAGCTGAAAGATTATTCGAAGAAAAATTTGTAGAAGTTGACCATGCAATACCATTTTCGAGATGTTTTAATGATAGCTATAATAACAAAGTATTAGTTTTGACAGATGAAAATCAAAGAAAAAGGGAAAGAACGCCATATGAATATTTTGGAGAAGACAAAGAAAAATGGCACAAATTTGAAGAATTTGTCAACTTGACATATCGCACTAATGTTAGAAAAAGAGAAAATCTTCTTATAAAAAACTTTAATGAAAGCAAATCAAAAGAGTGGATTAATAGAAATTTAAATGATACAAGATATATTGCAAAATTTATGAATAACTATATAACAAACAATTTGCAATTTGCTGAAAGTGAGATGAAAAGAAAAGTATATACAGTAAATGGACAAGCGACAGCAGTATTAAGGCATTATTGGGGACTAAAAAAAGATAGACAAGAATCAGATAAGCATCATGCTCAAGACGCGGTTATTATAGCATGTGCTACGGATGAAAACATAAAGAAAATAACTAATTATAGTAAAAGAAAAATTTTGTATATAAATAAAGAGGTTTTAGATACGATAACAGGTGAAATTATTGACGAAAAATATAATGTTGATATTAGTATTAAAGAACCATGGCCTTATTTTAGACAAGAAGTAGAAGCAAGAATGGAAGATGCCGATAATAATGGTGAAATGTATGCACTTAAACATGGAAATTTCCGTAACTATGGTGATATTGATATAAGTAAAGTAAAGCCAATTTTTGTATCACGAATGCCTGAGAGAAAAGTGACAGGAAGAGCACATAAAGATACAATGCGTTCTCAAAAGTTCATAAAAAAAGGGAAAAACTTTACAGTTGTGAAAAAGCCACTAACAAACATTTCAAAACAAGAAATTGAGGGAATAATAAATAATAAAGAATTTGAAGATTTGTACATAAGTGATAGAGTGATGTACGATGATATTTATGAAAAAATGAAAGAGGCAAATTTTAAAGCTGAAAAGGCTTTCAAAGATGGATATAGAAAGAATAGCAAAAACGGATTAGGTCCAATAGTTAGAAGCATCAAAGTACCTTCTTCTGGAACATCAGGAGTAGTGTTGAAAAAGAATAATTCATTAGCAGAAAATGCAAGTATGGTTAGAGTAGATGTTTTTGAAAAAGATAGCAAATATTATTTAGTGCCAGTATATGTATCTGATTTTTCAAAAAAAGAATTGCCAAATAAAGCAATAGTAGCCTCAAAAAATGAAGAGGACTGGATTGAAATGACAGAAGGATATAAATTTAAGTTTAGTTTATATCCAAATGATTTAATAGAGATAAAGAAAAAGAAGGAAAAAACATCATTTTATATGTATTATTCAAGTACTCATAGAGGTACAGCTGCAATAAATGGAATATCTGTAAATGGAGAAAATAAAATTGAAAGCATAGGAGTTAAAAATCTAGAAATCTTTGAAAAGTATAATGTAGATATATTGGGAAATATTTCAGAAATAAAAAAAGAAAAAAGAGAGGGAGTAAAGTAAAATGAGTTGGAGAAGTGTAGTAATAACACATCCGACGAAACTGTCTGTTAAAAATAGACAGCTTAGAATTACTCAAGATGAAGAGTGGACAATTCCAATGGAAGATATATCATCTATTGTGTTAGAAACTCCTCAGATAAGTATATCTTCCAAGGTGATGAGCCTTATGGCTGAAAACAAGATAGTAATGTATAGTTGTAATGACAAACATTTACCAAATGGAATTTTTGTTCCATTTGCATATCATAGTAGAGAACTTAAAGCGTTAAAAAGTCAATTAGATAGCAGTGAAAGTTTTCGAAAAAGATGTTGGCAAAGAATTATAATTAGAAAAATATTAAATCAAGCGATAGTATTAAAAATGAATGATAAGAAATTAATGAGTGAACATTTAGTGAAATTATCCCAGAAGGTCTTATCTGGAGACATTAACAATAGGGAAGCAATTGCAGCTAAAGGATATTTTACAACTTTATTTGGAAGAACATTTAATAGAAATGTTGATAATATTTATAATGCCTCGTTGAATTACGGATATTCAATAATAAGAGGAGCAATAGCAAGAACAATTGTAGCATATGGATATATACCATCAATTGGAATTCATCACAAAAGTGAATTAAACAATTATAATTTAGTGGATGATTTTATAGAACCATTTAGACCAGTAGTAGATTTATGGGTGAAGGAACATATAACCTATGAAACAGAGTTTGACAAATATGTAAGGGCAAATTTAGTAAATCTTTTAAATATGGACGTATTAATACAGGGAAAATATCAATCTGTTAATAATGCTATAAAGGTTATGATAGCATCATATAATACAGCGATAAATCAAAGAGATTATAAAAAATTAGAATTACCAGAAATTATACCATTAAAAGAACACGTATATGAGTAATAATTTTATGAGAATAATAGTATTTTTTGATTTACCAGTTGTTAAAAGGACAGAGAGAAAAAGGTATGCACAATTTAGAAGATTCTTATTAAATGATGGTTATGATATGGTTCAATATTCCGTTTATTCAAGATTATGCAACGGTACAGATATGACAAATAAACATTTACAAAGGTTAACTAATAGTTTACCAGCAAAAGGTTCTATAAGATGTTTAACTATAACTGAAAAACAATATGAAAACATGAAATTTCTTGTTGGAAAACCTAGTGTTAAAGAGAGAAAAGTTAATGTAGATCAATTAAGTTTATTCTAAAATTAAAAAGAAGATTGTAGAAATCACAACAAACAATCTTCTTTTTTTATGATATAATTTTAATAAAATGTAGTTATATCAAGAGTTATAGAGCTATCTATTATATCATATCAAAATTAATTAGCAGACTATAACCAGTTTCTGAATATTTTATGCTTTCTTCCTATTATATCATATCAAAATTAATTAGCAGACTATAACTGCGTATATAAGTTATAGACAAAGTCTTTAATTATATCATATCAAAATTAATTAGCAAACTATAACCATATCAGAAAAGCGTAACAGAAGCTTTGAATTATATCATATCAAAATTAATTAGCAAACTATAACGAAGATGTTTGTGAAATAGTTGCATGTATTATTATATCATATCAAAATTAATTAGCAAACTATAACACTACAGGAAGTGGAAAAAGTGTTTTTATATTATATCATATCAAAATTAATTAGCAAACTATAACTTCGCGTGTGGAATAATCCAAGTTTTCTCTATTATATCATATCAAAATTAATTAGCAAACTATAACCCATTTTGATTTAATGAAAGTACAAATTTTATTATATCATATCAAAATTAATTAGCAAACTATAACCCGACTTTATATTTTACAATAGATTTTACGATTATATCATATCAAAATTAATTAGCAAACTATAACCTGTTCCTTGCCACTCTTTTACTTTTTTATATTATATCATATCAAAATTAATTAGCAAACTATAACATGGCTTGGACTTTTATAGCACCAATATTATTATATCATATCAAAATTAATTAGCAAACTATAACTACTTCTGTATATCCTCCATGTGTTGCTGGATTATATCATATCAAAATTAATTAGCAAACTATAACTATTACTCGCTATTCCTGTATCCCTTGCAAATTATATCATATCAAAATTAATTAGCAAACTATAACTGCTTTATTAATTGCCTCTATATTTAATTGATTATATCATATCAAAATTAATTAGCAAACTATAACTTCGTCTACAAGCTGATTTGACATTTCATTATTATATCATATCAAAATTAATTAGCAAACTATAACTTCTTTGTTTGCTTTTCTCTTGGTCGTGTTATTATATCATATCAAAATTAATTAGCAAACTATAACATAAAAGTGGAAGATGTTTATGCAAAAGAGATTATATCATATCAAAATAAATTAGCAAACTATAACCGAAGGCGAAAGAGCTTTAACAAGGGATGTATTATATTATATCAAAATTAATTAGTAAATTATAACTATGTAAAAGATACGGTATAATATAATCAAGTTCAGGGAAAGAGCAAAAAGACCAAGTAAAATGGTGCTATCGATAAAAGTTGAAAAGGTCCTTGTAATTTTGCTCACAAGAACTTAACTCGCAAAAAATTTTGAGAAGTGCTAGCACACTTCCCAAAATACAGAGTAAAATAAAATACTTGCGACGATATTTAATTGCTACTCTATTATTATATTACAATTACTATATTACAATATAATTTTATAAAAGTCAAGTATTTTGTTTGAACTCTCAAAATCTCGAGAGAAAGGAGGAAAACAAAATGTACAAAAGATAAAATAAGGGTATTAATTATATCACATTAAAATAAATTAACAAACTATAAATGGAGAATCAGGATTATTATATCATTAACTGAAACTTTTTATATAATTTGTTTGAAAGAAAATTCTTTTTATGATATAAATAAGGAAGTGTGATAATACAAAAAATAGGAGCAGAAAAATAAATTTAGGTTTGTAGCTGTTTTATAAATCAAAAATTTTTATATTATTTTAGATATTTTTATAGAAATATAATTTTTTAAATACAAAATAATAGAGAATGAATTAAATAAAATATAAAGGAGAAAGAATCATGGGACTATTTAGTAGCTTGAATAAGGAAATTTCTAGAGGAGATAGGGTAAAAGTAAATTATGCTGGAATAGAAGGTATTGTTGTAAGTGTAGAAGGAGATGAAGTAATGATCTCATATATGACAGAAGATGATAGGGAAGTTATAGAAACTTATAGCATATCAGATGTAAGAAAAATTTAACAGTATAACTATATAAAAAAGTATCAGTATTAAAATTTTGTTGATAATTGAACAAATTTGCATCAAAGGGAATGTAGAAGAAATAAAGCAAGGTTCGGAGGACAAATAAATGGAAGACAAAGAAACAGAGTTAATAGACATGTTATGGAAAGTGAAGAATATAGAAACCTGTGAGATAGTAGGAATAGTGAATCCATTAAAAACAAAAAAGCAAATACAACAACTGATAGACTGGCTGAACGAACAAGACCTAGAAACATTGAAGATAACACCAATAATAGACAAATCAGAAGAAATAGTAGGAAGATAGATAACTCTAACAAGGGCTCTTTTTCTATCTCTAAAGATCATCTGTGTCCAATCCATTTGCATTTACACTTGCCTATCCAAACCAAAGGAAATGTTGAAAATAATCAAAATTTAGTATATAATAATGGCGAAAGCGAAGGTGGTATAAATGAACAAATTCAAGGTCGAAGAATGGCAGAAATTTCTGGACAATTCAATACCAGGTTACAGCAGGACAGTAAACATCAAAAATCTGAACAATACTAAGCTGAGCAATTTAAACAGTGGGAACAGTCAGTCAAACCAACAAATAAAATCGACCTTAGCAAAGGGCAAAGGTCAACAAAATATTAGAAGGGATTTTTTTAACAAAAACTCAAAAACACTTGATAAATATTTGCAAAATATTACAAATGACAGAGGAAGAAACAATAGCGGTAATATTAACAGTACAACAACCAGAGAAAACGGAGAAACCATACAAAATAAAGAGTAATTAGAATATGATGAGCATAATTCAGACTTAACAAAAGAAATGATAGAAAGTGCAAAAAAAGAAACAATAACGAGTTCGGCTTCCGAAAGAGGAAGGCATTCTCGTTCTTATGTTTCTAATAATAATATACTATCAACACAATAAAATGTCAATAGTGATACTATTTATATTTACACTCTTAGACTTCAAGAATCTTTTTTGACGTTTTTCTCATTTTGCGATATAATATTAATAGAGGCAAAGCTATTACTGTTGGGCAATTGGAGCCCAAGACTAATAACTAATTGCCTTTTATTTTTGCATATAGTATTTAAAATCAATAAATACGGGAAAGAAAATTTTTTATAACTAAAATAAAAGATACAGGTCAGAAGGTCGTAGACCAAAAATCTAAACCCATAGCTGACAGTTCTGTATCTAATTAAAAGTATATCACCTACAAATGCACATGTCAATATTACTACAAAGGTATCCAAACCAAAGGAATTATTGCAAATAATCAAAATTTAGTATATAATAATGGCAAAAGTAGGAGTGATGTAGATGGAAAAATATAGAATGACAATGAGAGAAGCAATGGAAAAATATGGAATGGGAATGCTGAGGAAAGCACCGAGACAAACAGAAAATATAGTTGAAAAGAATACAATAGATGGAAATATCCAGTCAAACCAACTAACAAAATCGATATTACCAAAGAGCAAAAGTTAATAAAATATTAGATAGAAAGAGATAATTTATTATTATAAAGATAAGAAAGAGCACTAAGATGATTCATTTTAACAAAAGTAAATTAAATAAAGTTTTAAAAAATATAAAAAGAGATAGAAACAAATATTTTTCAGGAGAACTAAATAACATTGTTTTTCTTGATTTTGATGGAGTCCTTAATCTTGATATTAATAATTACACAGAAAAATTTAAAAACAAAGAACCAATAGAAAACTTGAATAAGTTTTGCATAGATAACGAATTCAAAATAGTAGTAATTAGCTCATGGAGAAAGAGTTTAAATTATAGAGAATTGTTATATGAATCGGGATTAAATAAAAACATAGAAATTCTAGGTGCGACAGAGATATTGGAGAAAGACCGAGAGTCTGAAATTATTGATTATTTAGAAAAACACACTAATATAAATAAATTTATTATATTAGATGATGGGGATTTTAATGAATTGAGTAAATATCAGATTAAGACAATATTTGAAAAAGGATTTAATAATGAAAAATATCAGGAAGCTATAAGTTTAATAAAAAGAAAACAGTGAAGAATAGATATGAAACAAAAAATAGCGTAATCCACCAAAAGCCCGGCTACAATTTATAGCCAGGCTTTTTCTTTTTTCACCTTTTATGCAAACCTCACATAAAATATATCAAAGCGAATCAAACAAGTGAAGCTAAGCTAGCAAATAAAATTAGTTAGCGAAGCTTTGATAATAACAATAGAAAATTACTACTAAAAGAAAGGTGGAAAAAGCATGGCAAAGTACATAATACATGGTGGTAGAAAGCTAGAAGGAGAAGTAAAA
>CANQSP010000022.1 GCA_947626555.1 uncultured Clostridia bacterium
TGTGGTTGGCGATGTATACCTCCACTTCGGACTTTCACCGATTAACTAAACGACATGCCCGTCGCACAAAAGTAAAAGAAGGCATCACATAAAATGAGAGCCTTCTTTCTACTTTTTTATTTTTTCTTATCTTTTTTTGTTTTATTTTCTTCTTTTACATCACTAATATTATCTAATCTTGAAACAACTATCGTTACTGTAACAACATAAATAACTAACGCTATTGGAATTGTTATAACTGTTACAGGAATTCTAGTAATTGCTATTATTCCCAAATATACTAATTGTGCTAATATAGAAATTCCAACAACTCTTGCAATTACTTTTAAAACTCCTAATTTTCTATACATTACACAAGCATAAGCAAGAACAAATATCATAGATATTATAACTGGCCATACATAAGGATATACTAAATCTCTTCCTCTTAATTTTGAATTATTTACTATATTTATATCTTCTACTTTATTTTCAGTTCCATATCTTTCGTTTATCTTTGTATTCAATGCCTCTATTTGCTCACTTGAAATATCTTCAACAATTATAGAAGCCATATCTTCATAAATTTCTACTTTTTGCACAACTACTTCTGCATTACTATTTCCTAGTACATCTCTAACTATTTGTATTATTTCACTATTGTCAAATTTCTGTCCTATATTTACATCTAACTCTTTATTTGCTCTATATTTTAAGCTAAAATTTAGTCCCATAAATACTGTAATTGCTATACCTGCTACTATAATACATGCAAGAATTGCATAAATTGTTTTCTTCATTTATTTTTGTACCCTCTTTCTTTTATATTTTCAGCTTTCAGTAATTATTTGTCACAATTACTTCTTTAATTTATTAAAAATTTATTTTTTTTCAATTAATAAAGTTCTTGTAACAATATAATTATATAATACGCTAATTGTTAGTCCCCAGAACATAACCATTCCAAAGCTATTAGCAAATGTAAATACTATTGCAATTATACATGCTGGTATAATCATCATTATTATTTTATCTACTGCTTTTCCAAATGCTAATTTTTCATTATCAGCTTTCTTTAAATGATTTAGAATGATTATAGTTATTATATAGTTCAAAATTATTGATAACAATAACGCAAACATTCCTGCAACTGATATACTTACGTTTGTATACCTTACAACTATTAGTAATAATGCTACATATCCTATAAATGCTATTGAACCTAATATTCCAAGCTTTTTATATCTTATTACTAAGTAAAGTAAAGCAACTGCAATCATTCCAATAGATACATATATTGCTACTCTTATTGTTTCTTCTGATATATTTGATGTAACATATCTATTTTGCCCAACTGTATATACTATTGGTAATTTTCCAGTATTTAAAGCTTCAGCATCTGCTACAACACTCATATAGTTATTTTGTAATTCTTCTGAATTTATATCAGTAACTGCACTTCCTATTGTAAGTTGAATTACTCCATTTGAAATTTCATTATCAAAATCTGTTGATACTAATTCTTCTCCATCTAATTGAATTGATATTTTCTTTGAAGTTTTATTTCCATCTGCATCCTCAGTTTCAACATATGTATTTGTAATTTCTTTTAATTTTTCTGTTCCATTTTTATTAAATCTAAATTGCATAACTACTACATACCCTGTTGATACTTGTTGTATTCCACCAGTTGTACTATCTAGGTGCTCATTTGTCATTAATATTTCTTCAGTATCTGCATCTAATATTTTGAATTCACCTTTTTTTGATAATTGAGATACTAATAAATCTGTATTTTCATCTTCAGGAACCTCAAATAACATTGTTCCATTTTCTTCATTTAATCTTACTGTATAATCATTAGCTCCCATATCTTGTAACCTTTTTTCTAAGATTGATTTTGACTTTTTATAATTTTCAATTGTCAAAACTTCTTCTCTATTTACTGGTACTTCTTCAGTAGATGCTATTTTACTTTGCTCTGATGTATCCGTACTTCCATCTGTTGTAGTTGTATCTGTACCTTCTTCTGTAGTTGTTGTATTTTGACTTGTACCATCATCTTCTATAACATTTCCATCAGCATCAAAATTAACTGTGTTAACAGTCTTGTCCACATTTAATTCTACCCTTCTAGAGCCAGTAAGTTCTCTACTCAACTTATAATCCGCAACAAGATTTTTCATAGTATTCCTATCTTCTACAAAAATTCCTCCAAAAGATATAATACTTAAAAGTATTATTAATAATGTTATAACTACTATTTTTAATATTCTGTTTCTCTTCACTTGTGTTTTCCTCCACTCATAATAAATTTGTTTATAATAATTTGGTTCCATTAATAATTAATTCAAACCATATATGAAGATATTTTGCTGCATATTTACTCATCATTGTTCTCTCCATAAATATTTCAAAATAATCTAAAACAGGACATATTTTAGTGTCTATTGTTAAATTTAGAGTTGCCATTCTTTTTTCAGCATCTATGTTAAAATCTGCACCTGTTACAGCATAATTTACTTTATCATGCTTATCAAAAGTAGACATATTTTGATTTACAACTCTATCTCTATGAACATCAGATTTATCTGCTAATATTAATGCAGCTGATATATCACTTACTGCTGTCCCCGTTTGTTCATCATGGTTTCCTATTGCCATCATTATTTCTGTTCGTTTTTGCACATCCATTCCCATTTCTTTTAGAATTTGGTATGCCAAAATTGCTCCTGTATGTGCATGATCTACTCTATTTATGCAATTTCCTATATCATGCATATAACCTGCTATTTTAGCAAGTTCAATTCTTTCTTCCGGATAGCCAAGTACTTGTAATATTTTTCCAGCTCTATTCGACACTATTGTTATGTGCCTTGTCGAATGTTCTGTATATCCTAAGGCGTTAAGTTGCTTTTGTGAACCAAGTATTAGCTCACTTAATTCTTCATTTTTCTTAACATCTTCTAAAGTTATCATTAAATATTCTTTCCTTTCGTATGTACGTGATTATTTTATATTATATTTACAAATTTTTCAACTATTTTTTGTAAAT
This sequence comes from uncultured Clostridia bacterium, assembly GCA_947626555.1. Classification (GTDB taxonomy): domain Bacteria; phylum Bacillota; class Clostridia; order TANB77; family CAG-508; genus UMGS1663. The sequence continues at coordinate 3,035 of CANQSP010000022.1, forward strand.
TTGTTAAAATATTATAAATTATGACAACTTAATAAAATTTAACAAAATCAAGTTTTTATTTTAAATCATTTTTTAAATATCTGTCTAAAGCATTCTCCCATAATGGCACTTCTATTCCTACTGACTTTAATTTTTCTTTAGATAGCATAGAATTTTTTGGTCTTTTAGCTGGTCTTACAAATTCTTCTGATGTTACTGGATTTACTTTACAATTTAAGTTTGCAAGTTCATATATTTTTTTAGTAAAATCATACCAAGTAGTATATCCTTCGTTTGTAGAATGGTAAACGCCATAAGGAATTTTTTTCTCTATTGCATTTCCTATTATATTTGCTAAATCTACAGCATATGTAGGACTTCCATGTTGATCAGCTACAACATTTACTTCTTCTTTTTCTTTACCTAATTTAAGCATTGTTCTTACGAAATTATTTCCATCTCCATATAACCAAGCAGTTCTAAAAATATAATATTTATTTGAATTTTGCTCTACAGCTTCTTCTCCATGTAATTTAGTAATTCCATATACTGTAACTGGTTCTGTTTTATCATTTTCTACATATACCTTATCTGTACTTAAATTTCCATCAAAAACATAGTCTGTACTAACATGAATTAATGTTGCTCCATTTTCTTTTGCTGCTATTGCTAAATTTTTTGGTCCATCTGCATTTATTTTCTCTGCTAAATCATAATCCTCTTCTGCCTTATCTACTGCTGTATATGCTGCGCAATTTACTATATAGTCTGGTTTTAACTCTTCTACAAACTTTAGGACTTTTTCTCTATTTGTTATGTCTAATTCTTCAACATCTGTACAAGTTAGTTCATATTCTTTCAATCTTTCCTTTACTGCTTTTGCAAGCATTCCATTTGCCCCTGTAATTAAAATTTTCATACAAAACACTACCTTTCCTATTTCTATATTTTTTATAAATTTTACCATTATCAATAATACTATTTTATTATATTACTCAGCAATTTCTATAGGTCACATTCTTTACATTAATATCTTTTATTTCATTTTTATAATTTCATATTGTTTTCTATTTCTTCTACTTTTTTCTTTAAAATTGATATTTCTTGTATTAATTTTACATTTTTTCTTTTTAAGTCTGATATTAATATCATCAGGCTAAATATTAAGTAAAAAGCAATGAATATAGTTACACAAAATATCATATTCGTAGTTACTTCAAATCCTAACCATTTTGATATTTGTTCTATAAAATTTGGAATTGCAAGTGAAATAATAAGTGCTATAGCTGTAAATATCCAAAATACTGATAATGATATTTGTAATTTCTTTCTTTTTATGGCTCTTAATATAAAAAACAGATATATTAATGTTGCTATTATTAGAGCTATTCTTAATGATAATTGCATAACTCTATTTCACCTTCTTTCTTGCATTCATGCTATCTATAATAATTGCAAGTGATACTTTTATCATATAGTCTACTGATTTCCATAGTCTAATTGATGACTTGCCACCTGTTCTTTCATTCATGCTAACTGGAACTTCTAAAACTTTGTAACCACTTTTTAATAAGCATACTGTAGATTCTGGTTCTGGATATTCCGTTGGATAATCTAATGCAAATTCCTTTATTACTTGACTATTTCCTGCTCTAAAGCCAGATGTAGGATCTGTTATTTTTTTATGGCAGGTCATTTTTATAAAAGCTGAAATTATAATTGAGCCTAATCTTCTCATAAATGTAGATTGAAACTCACTTTTACTTTTATCTAAATATCTAGTTCCTATGCACATATCAGCTTGTCCATTTAATATTGGCTCACATATATCTTTTACATAGTTTATGTCATGTTGTCCATCTCCATCAAATTGAATAGCAATGTCGTATTCATTTTCATATGCATATTTATAACCTGTTTGAACTGCTCCACCTATTCCTAAATTATTTATTAAGTTAATATGATTTAATTTATTTTCTTGTAATATTTCTAATGTTTTATCTTTTGACCCATCATTTATTACAACATAATCAACTTTTTGTTCACTTTTTTCATTGTATTTTTCTATTGTTTTACACACCTTTAATATATTATCTTGTTCGTTGTATGCTGGTATAATTAGTAATATTTTCATGTTAGTATACATTCCTTTCTAATTTTCCCTTTTTTAGTTAAAAGCTAGAAATATAATTATTTTTCACATTCACTATTATGTTTTACTAAGAGTTTTATAAAACTACTTGTACTAAAGATATAAATATAAAAATTCCAGATGTTATTGCAATGTTCATAGTTCTATTTAAACGCTTTCTTGTTTCAAATTTACTACTAGATAATGTAAATAATACAAGTGGTAATATCGGTACTAAATACCTAGTTTGATAGCCTGCTATACTATCTGCCCCTACATAAGTAAATTGCAAATATAAAACTGCACTTGTCATTGCAAACACTAATAGAAAAGCTATTATCATTATTATTCTATCTTTAATTTTGAAATTATGGTCGTCTTCTGTAACAGCCACATATAAAATATAAAGCATTAATGGCAAAAATACAAATGGTGCAGTTGTACCAAAGAATGCATGTTGATGTAAATCTACTAACCAATTGTAGTTAAACAACGTTGAAAGTGTATGTGTGAATGCAAGCTTTATGTCATGAATAGGATTATTCAATATATATTCTATTTGACCTGAGATGCTTACAGCTCCTGTAGCTCTTCCATCTGCTATTAATTTTGTATTTTTTATATATATAACACCTATAACTCCAATTATTAATATTACAACTGTTGAAATTGCTATAATAGGCAAATATTTTTTATTTTTCTTTAAAGTTTTCCATATTGGCAGCATAAAGAAAATAAATCCCACTAAAATGTATGCCATTTCTTTTGCTAAAAGCATAACTACAAATAAAGCTATTAATATTAAAAATTGTTTTAATGATATCGTTATGCTTCCTTTATATACTTTTAAACAATATGCTATAAATATAGCTACTAAGCCTATGCATGCACCATCTACTGAATATGTTGTTGCTAACAATAACATCATTGGCATTACAAATACTGTGTAAAATATATTTTTCTTATATGGTATTAATTTCATTGCTATACATGTTAGTATTACATAACTTATTAAGTTAAAAATCCTACCTAAAATATATAAATCTGCTATACTTCCACCAAAAGTTTTAGCAATAAATATTCCTATCGCAGGAAATACATATACTAAAAAGTTATAATTTGTTGGTATTGACGGAATATCTGTCATATCTACATCATTTGTTATTTCTGGTTCATACTTCTCGGCTAACAAATTATCAATACTTACAAACTTTGTAAAATGCTGTATACTTTCTATTTTTTTATCTGTAATAGGATTTTTTTCATAATCAAAATTAAAAAATGCCAAATTAAATGCTGTCATAAAATGTCTCTTTTCATCTATTGCGTGATTAAACTCTACAGAAATTGAAAATACAATTCCTAGTGTAACTGCTGTTACAATTATATTTTTTATGTGATTATTTGAAACATATATCAAAAACAAATAACCCATAATTACAGATATTAAAATTATTGACATTGCCCTTGTAATTATTTCTGATTTTATTACTAATACACATACAATTCCCACAATTAAAGCCATAATTCCTGCTATTGTTGCAATGTAAATAAATACCCTTTTATATTTATTTTCTGCAACATTCACAGCTTCATCTATAAACTTATTTTTAAATATTATATATAATACTAAAAATATTACATAAAATAAAATCCTACATAATGAAAAATTGTAATTTATAGTTTCTGTACCATTTTTAACAAAATTCATAAATAAGTTTGTGTTACAATACCCTATTTCAAAAATAAGTACTAATATAGCATAGCATATTATTGTTGTTATTGCTAATGACTTTCTATTAAATAATTTTTTCATAATTACACAAATCCCCTAACTGCTAAACTATTAGGGACGGGGTTAAATAGTTTAACCTAAAATTTATTTATTTTACTTGCAAAACATTAATATTATATATTTTTGCGTTGTCCTATTTAATAAAATGTAATTCACGTATGTTAGTAACATTTTCTAGAACTGTCCCTACGAACCACTCTAAAATATATAATATTAATGTTTTGCAATATAACAATTACGTGGTTAAACTATTTAACCCCGTCCCTATTAGTTTAACTGCAATTTTATAAATTACTGATATACTAAACTATTTAACCCCGTCCCTAATAGTTTAATATTTTACTTTATCTGTTCTTACCTTATAATCATTTACATCTAATCTAAAATTAGGATTAAAATATGGATCTCCTTTATCTAATATAGATTTCCAACGCTTTTCAAATCTTTCTACTTCTCCCTTAAATCTTGCCTGTTTTTCTGGAGTATCTTCATATCCTCTAGATTTTGACTCATAATGTGTTAACTGAACATGTGGGTCATATACTATTAAATATCCTTTTTCTCTAACCTTTAAACAAAAATCTATATCATTAAATGCTACTGCATAACTTTCATCCATATAGCCTACTTCTTCATAGATTTCTTTTCTACCTATCATACAAGCTGCCGTAACTGCACTTAAATCTTGAACATAACTATCTCTTGCAAAATATCCTCTATGGTCTTTATATAATTCTCTTAATACATGTCCTCCTATTCCACCCATTCCTATAATTACTCCTGCATGTTGAATTGTATCATCTGGGTAAAATAATTTTACTCCAACTAAACCTACATCTTTTCTTTGAGCATAGCCTAATAGTTCTTCTAGCCAATTTGGCGTTATAAGTTTAGTATCATTATTTAATTGCATTACATACTCGCCTTCACAGTTTCTTACTCCAAAATTTATTATTTTTGAATAATTAAATTGTTTTTCTGGATAATAAATTACCTTTACCTTTTCATTTTTTTCTATTTCTTTGTAATATTCAAATGTCTCTTCATTTTTACTATTATTTTCCACTACAATTATTTCATAATTATCATAGGTTGTTAGCTCTAATATTGAATCTATACACGTTTTCAAATCATCTTTATGATCCATGTTTGGTATTATAATAGATACCTTTGGATTTCCTTCTACTTCATAATGAATTATATAATTTCCAAGTGAAATTCCGTGTTCAACAGTTCCTTTTAATTTACATCTTTTTAAATGATCTTCTAATACTTTTATTCCAGCTTCAAAAGCATATGGTTTAGCATCACCTGCTGTTGCAGCTGCTGTTGATTGTGGGTGAACTCTCCAGTGATACAATACTTTTGGTATATGTACTATTTTATCAGTTAATTCGCTCATCCTTATTATAATATCATAATCTTGTGCACCATCATACTTACTTCTAAATCCACCTAGTTTGTCCATTAATTCCTTTTTAAAAGTGCTAAAATGACATATATAATTATTTGACCTTAATGAATCTATTGCAAAATCTGGCTTAAAATGTGGCTCCCATCTCTTTCCTTTTAGTTCTGTAAACTTATCTTCATCTGTGTATATAAACTCTACATCCGGATTTTCATTTATACATTTTACTACCTCATATAAAGCATTTTTTGATAATAAATCATCGTGGTCTAATAAAGACACATAATCTCCTGTAACTAGCTTTAATGCTTCGTTTGTATTTCCTGAAATTCCTTTGTTATCATTTATAAATTTATATTTTATTCTTTTATCTTTTTCACATATTTTTTCTATTTTAGGATTTCTTTCTTTACTTCCATCTGCTAAACATAATTCCCAATTAGAATAAGTTTGTGCTATCATTCTATCTACCAATTCTTCAAAATATTTTTCAGGGGTATTATACATAGGAACAATAATACTCATTTTAGGGTTTAGTTTAAATTTAGTTTTTGTTTGTTCTTCCAATTCTTTGTCCGTTGGCTCATTAAGTAAAATCCATTGCTGGTAAGCATCAGCTTCAGTATTTTTAGGATTTCTTATATATGAATTTATTTTAGATAATATTTTGCATAAACATTTTTTTACTGTTCTTAAGAATCCATATTTTTTCATATAAAATGATACTTCATTTTTTACATGTGTAATATCCATCGTATTTCTCTCCTTATTTTAGTAAATTTCCCCTTTTTACGTTTTTATAATATATTTTATATACATCATTACTACTCTATACTTTTATTTCATGATTAAGGTATCATACCTTTAAAATTTATATATTTGTAACTTATAATTCCTATTTTCTTCCAATTATTTTTTTTGCACTTCTAAGTGGCTTTGTAACTTTCCAAGATAAAGAATTTTCAATAGCCACAAGCGCATTATGTTTTTGTGCATCTTCTTGTTTCAAAACATCTAATTCACTTTTTAAACTTTGAATTTCCATTTCTTTTTCTTCTAATTTTCTTTTCATTTTTGAATATTTACTCTTATCTAATTCATCTTTAGTATGAATATTCCAAACTAGTGGTTTTCTTATTTTTTCTTGTAGTTTATTATCTAGTTCTCTAAATATAGGTATAAATTTTTCTATATCTAAATATTTAAAAATTTCCTCATCTGTAATATATTTTTTACTTTCATTAAAGTAAATAATCGCTCTATATAAAATATATTCTATAGGTACGTTTTCCTCACACCATTCCTGGTCATAAAAATAATATTCGTTATCAATAACAAAACAATTTTGAAAAATTAAATCCCATAATCCATACTTAGCAAAAGTCAATTTTTCGATTTCTATCTCTTCATCTTTTATTCTATATTTAGTAAAAATATTCTTATCTATTTCATTTGTAACTTCCAGCTTTTGTTTTAAAAATTCTCTGTATTCCTTTATTTTTTCTAAAAATTTTTCTTTTCCTTGTTCTTTAAATGTTCTTATCAATTGTTCTTCTAAAGTTTCTGCACTCACTCTTTTACTTATTATTATATCTTCATTATAACTATCTAAAGTTGCTATTCCTAACTTATTCATAAGTTCTACATTTTTCTTTACTTTTTGTATATGTTTAATTGATTTTTCATTAACATTTGTTTTATATACTTCCTTATCTTCTACTATTGTTTTAATTCTATATTCGTCTTTTCTCATATTTGAATAAGCAATAAATTTAATGTTGTTCTCTGGAATTTCTTTATTTGAAATTTCTAGCAAAAATGAATTTGCAAATATCCTAAAGTTTTCAGGATTGTTTCTTACAATTTCATAATAGGTATCTAACTCTTTAAAGTTTACACTTTCATCTTTATATGTTAAATCTCTGTATATATTTGATATCGTTGGCATACAATTTTCTGAATATATAATATTTGGTAATTTATAGTTTGGTAATGGATAATAATATCTATAATGCTTATTTTCTAATATTTTCTCTAGTTGTTCTCTTGAAATAGCATTTTTATTATTATCAATTACTTTTTCTCCTTCTTTAGTAGTAATCCATGCTCTTACACCAAATTTATTATTTACAGCAAGTAATATAGTTCCATTTTCTTTTAAGTGGTTGCTAGCATATTCTATCGTTTTTTCTAAATTTTCTACTATTCCTACTATTACTATATAATCAAACTCTTCTTGTAAATCAATTTGAAGGAAATTTCCAACTATTAATTCCAAATTTTCCTTATTTTCATGCCTTTTGCATATAATATCAGCATATTTCTTGCTTTCTTCTATTGAAACAACTCTTTTTGCTCTATTACATAACAATCCTGTTATTTCACCATAATTTGCATTTAATTCTAAAATTGTAGCATCATCTTTGAAATTGTACCAATTTAAAATATTTTCTCTTATATCTGATAATGCTAAAATATTTTTTATTTTAGCATGACTATCTAATGTTTTTGAAAAGTCTTGCGTTGTGCAACTTACTACTTTTTCTAAAACTTCTTCATATTCTTCAGATATTGGCTTTTTATCTTTTTCTTCACTATAATAATCTAAATTTAATTTCATTTGCATATCCCCTATTTTTTAAACTACTCATCTTTTATTAATGGTTTTCACAACATTAAGTTTCGCTAATTTTATCAGTTCTAATAGTGTATAAAGCATTATGTGGTGAAAAGTTTATGTTTCCATATGGATCTCCTTTTTCTAAAACTTTTTCCCACTTTAACTTAAAATTATTTGCCTCTTTATTAAATCTTTCTTGCTTTTCTTCCGTATTTTCATAACCCCTTGATTTAGACTCATAATGCATAAATTCTATATAAGGATTATATACTATAAGATAGCCCTTTTCTCTTATTTTTAAGCAGAAATCCACATCATTAAAAGCTACTGCAAAATTTTCTTCGTCCATATAGCCTACTTCTTCATATATTTCTCTTCTTGAAAATAAGCAAGCTCCTGTAACCGCAGATACATTTCTTGTAGTACACTCTCTTCCAAAATATGCATGTTTATTTTTTGGAACTTCCACAAATAAATTGGCTGCTAGCCCGCATATTCCTATGCCTATACCTGCATGCTGAATTGAATTATCTTTATAATATAGTCTTGCGCCTACTGCTCCTACATCTTTTCTTTGTGCAAATCCTATAAATTTTTCAAGCCAGTTTGGTGTTAGTAGTTTAGTATCATTATTTAATTGCACTACAAATTCGCTATTGCAATTTTTTACTCCAAAATTTATTATTTTTGAGTAATTAAATCCCTTTTCTGGATATTCTATTACTTTTATTTTAGGATTCTTTTTTATTTCCTCATAATATTTAAAAGTATCTTCGTTTGTACTATTATTTTCCACTATAACTATTTCATAATTATCATATGTTGTCAACTCTAAAATTGAATTAATGCAATTTTTTAAAAAATTTATACTGTCTTTATTGGGTATTATTATAGATACTTTTGGATTTGACTGTACTTCATATTCTACTTGATATACTCCTTTTATATCTTCACTTTGAGTTACTTTTGCATTTAGCCCTTGCCTTTTTAAATGGTCTTCTACTACTTTTTTTCCTGCCTCATAAGCATATGGTTTTGAATCGCTTAACATTGCTGTAGAGTTTGGATGTACTCTCCAATGATATAATATTTTAGGAATATGTAATATTTTATTTGTATTTTCTACTGCCCTTATAACAATGTCAAAATCTTGTGCCCCATTATACTCATCTCTAAATCCGCCTAATTTATTCATAAGTTCTTTTTTAAATACTGATAAATGTGTAATGTAGTTGTTTGACCTCAATGTATCTATTGCAAAATCTGGTTTAAAATGAGGATCATACCTTTTATGTGTATCACCTTCTAGCTTATCTTCATCTGTATAAATAAATTCCACTTCAGGATTTTCATTTATTGCTTTTGCAAGCTCATATAAACAAAATACAGGTAATGCATCGTCATGGTCTAGTAATGCAATGTAGTCGCCTGTTGCTATTTTTAAAGCCTCATTTGTGTTGCCTGAAATACCTCTGTTCTCATTTAAAAACTTATATATTATTCTCTTATCTTTGTTTATTATTGCATCTAATTTTGAATTTTTTTCAGGACTGCCATCTGCTAAACATAGTTCCCAATTTGTATATGTTTGATTTATTAAACAATCTACCAATTCCTCAAAATACTTTTCCGGCGTATTATACATTGGAACTACTAAACTAAATTTAGGATTTATTGCAAACTTTTCTTTTCTTTGCTTTTCTAGTTCTTCCTCTTTTGGTTCATTGTTTTCAATCCAAATTTTATATCTTTTTTTATCTTGAGCAAAAGTATTTCTTCTAAAAGTTCTATTGCATACAGCTGTAAATACTTTTTTTATTGTTTTCATAAGTCCATATTTTTTAAAATAAAAATTAGTAGCATTTATTGCATTTCTTATATTCAACTTCTTTCCTACCTTTTTCTTTATTTTTTATCTTTACCTATATAGATTTTACATTTTTATCTATTTTTTACATTTAGCTATATAGATTTTACCTTTTTCTCTATTTTTACCTTTAACCATAAGAATTTATTTTTTAATTAAATTTTTTAATACAAATAGTGGTCTGCCAATACATGGCAAATTTATTATAATAAAATTTAGAATATAATATGAAAAACTTTCATGTTTATATAGTTTATTGAAAAAACCCCAATCTTTAAAATTTGCATTCTTTTTTGTTTTTACCATTTTAAAATAATTTAAGGCTTTACTGTTTAATTCTTGTATAACTTTAGGAAACCTTTCATTATTTTTTACACTTGTACCAAATACTTCTAGCTTTACTTCTAAAAATAAATTCCTTATATCATCAAGGCTTTTCATATTATATGATTTTTTTCCTATTCCTACTTGATTTTTCCCATGTTGCCTGTATTTTATATAAGACTTGTCCAAATATGCTATTTTACCATACATGGAAACTATTAATGCAATCCAATAATCATGACATATATGTTTTGACTCATTAGGAATTGGTAATATTTTTTCTAAAAACTTTTTCTTTGATATTAAAGTACAACCTGTTACACAATTATACAAATACACTAATTCATAATTATGGCATTTATTTATTTTCTTTTTTAACTTCATATAATCGTTAAAAGACTTATTTATTGTTTTTAAATTTTTGTCTACAATTTCTAAATCTGTAAAAACTAAATCTGCTTTTTCTTGTTTCATTTTCTCCAAAGTTTTTTCTATTTTCTCTGGTAACCATACATCGTCTTGGTCAGATAAAGCATATACTTCATTTTCTACTTTTGTTAGTAAAAATTCAAAATTTTTAACTAACCCAATATTTTTTTCTTGAAAATAATATTCTATTCTAGTATCTTTTTTAGCATATTCTTCTATTATTGCTCGTGTACTATCTTTTGAGCAATCGTCTGATATTATTAATCTGAAATTTGAATATGTTTGATTTAGTATACTGTTTAACTGTTCTTCTAAATATTTTTCGCCATTATAAGTGGCCAAAAGTATGTCTATTTGTTCCATTTTTACCTTTTCCTTTTTATTTATAGATTACATATATTCTATTATTGTTGCATATTTGATTTCTGCTTTTCAATATTAATCTTTGTACTAAATTTATATATTTTTTATTTAAATTTGTGTACTTTTCTATATTAATTTATTATTTTTCTATTTTAATTCGTGTACTTTCTATATTAATTTATTTTCCACTTTAATTAGTACATTTTTCTATATTAATTTTTGTATTTAATTTTGTTATTCCTATGCAGTCTTTACTTGATATAATTTCTACTAGCAATGCCTCATATTTTCTATTTAATACCTCTAGTTCTCCTTTTGCATTTATATGTGTGCAACTAAAAGATATTGTGTACGAACCAGGTGCTATAGGCAATTCCTGCCTAAACTCTGCAATTGCTATATCTCCTTTTTCAAATTTTCCCGGATATATTTTTTCTATCATTGTGTTAGTTCCAGCTATCTCTACTCCATTAAAGTTTTTAATTGTCATTGTAAATATTGGATTATCTATAGCCTTATTAAATTTTATTTTTGATTTTAGTACAACTTCTTTTTCGTTATCTATCATAGTTAAATAATTTCCATCTGTATCAAAAATTCCATAATCTATAACTTCTGCAGATAAATTGCCATATTCTATTAAATTAGGATTTTGATTAAAATGTATTTTCCAACTATTTTCGTCATTATCTTTTTTCTTAACTGGTGTTTTATTATCTAATTTATTTTCTTGTTCTTTTTGCTTTTTATCAGTATTTCCAGTAATAATTTTTTTATAAAGTTCTACACCTTCTTTAACATCTCCATCAAATGTTTTCTTTCCATTTTCTAATATTATAGTTCTTGTGCAATTTTTCAAAATATCTGACACATTATGCGTTACAAAAAGAATCGTTTTTCCTTTGCTTTTAAATTCTTCAAATTTTTTAAAACATTTTAATTGAAATGCCATATCTCCTACAGATAATACTTCATCAACAATTAAGATATCTGGATCTACATTTATGGCACAGGCAAAAGCAAGCCTTGCAAACATTCCTGAAGAATAGGTTTTTACTGGCTGATTTAAATGTTCCCCTATATCTGCAAAATCTATTATCTCTTGTTTTTTGCTTTCTATTTCACTTTTTGAAAGCCCCATTACTTGAGCATGTTGATATATGTTTTCCTCACCTGTAAGTTCCATGTTAAATGCTGTTCCAAGCTCTAAAAGTGAGCTTATTTTCCCATCTATTTTAAGTTCTCCAGAGGTTTGCATAGCTACACCAGTTATAATTTTGAGTAATGTAGATTTTCCCGCTCCATTTTTTCCAAGTATTCCTAATATTTCTCCTTTTTTTACATCCAAATTCAACCCATCTAATGCTTTAAAATCAGTGTGTTTACGGTATTTAGGAATTATTACTTCTATTAATTTTGCTACCTTACTGTTATACATTTTATAACATTTTGTAAGATTTCGTATTTCAATTATGTTTTTTTCCTTATTTTCCATTATGATAAACCTCTTTTTCCTTATTTTTATTGCTTATTTATAATTTACTTTTTTGTTTATTTATAATTTTTGCTTATTTTTTACTATTAGCATTGCTTTACTTTAAATTTTATTTAATATCTCTTTATCAAATATTATCCTTTATTGCTACGTATTATAATACACTGCCCATCTTCATACACAATTTTCGCAATACTTTCATCCAAGTCCTGCATTTTTTCTCTATTACTTTTATCTAATATAAAGAAATCTACGTTAAATTTATTTATAGCTTCATATATTTCTTGAACTTCTGCTCCATCATAAATTTTATTATATACTTCTATTTTTTCTTCTTTATTTTGCATAGTATCTACATATAATTGCCTTGAATACAATAAAATTATATTGCTAGATAACTGCCTCATTGTTGCACTATGTAATGGTTCAGGTGGTGCTACAACTAGAACTTTTCCTTCTGAATTATTTAATATAAAGTTTGTTTCATCTATAATATATTGTGGTATTTTTTGACTATTTATGTGATTTTGAAACTCTAATGAATATGAAAATTTACCCACAACTGCAACTAGTCCAAATGCCACTACCATTGCAATAAATTTTAAATTTTTATCCTTTATATTTACTATTATTTGCATTATTGCATATGCTATTGTAATCTCTAATGGTATTAACCAAAATAACCTCCAATATACTGCTGAAGTGGTAACATATTTTTGTACTATTGTTGCAAATAAAGGATTTAGTACAGTTAAAAATACTAGTATTGGAATAAATATAAATAAAATTCTAGTTTTTCTGCTTCCTTTAAAGGCAATATATAAAATGCTAAACAAATATAATACTACAAATAGCCAGCCATTTCTTACAAAGTCATTTAAAACCTCTATATATCCCACATAATTTACAGCTTGCACCATTCCTTCTTCTGCACCAACTGCCATTTTTAAATATACGGGTAAAAGTATTAAATTCGGAAGTATGACAATTATCATTCTGAATACATTTTTTATTTGTTTTTTGAATAGCATTACTACTGTAAAGAAGAAATATATTAATGGGAATAACCACATAGCTATTGGGTTAAATGCTATTGATGAAATATTTGTTATGGCTAATAATGCAATTTTTGTTTTGCTTAAATGTAAATCCAACATATTGTATATAATAAATGGCATAAATATATTTGTTAAAATTGTTTTGCCTTGCCATATTCTAACTATAAGCGTATAACCTCTAAACCTTTGTGAAACTCCACTAAACAAGAATATCCAAGCCAGAATAAGTAACATCAATAATGCATGCTTTTTGTTTATTTTCCTAGCTAGCAAATAGTATGACATATATGCTATTAGTATTAAAAATACTGGACAAACTGTATGTGCTATTGTTGCTGTATCTATATTTAATATTCTTGCTGTAAATCCTAGAAAAGTTTCCCATGAGTTAAAAATGTATGTTTTTTGAAATGCAGAATCTTCTTGCCCTAAAGAAGGCTCTGTTTGGGTAAATTGCTCAAATTCTTTTGCCTCTTCAGACATACTTACATAAAAAGCATCGTCTGCATTACTTGTATATAAGTATGATGACAAACACATTTGCAATGCTATTATAATAATTAATGGTACTGCTATAATTAACTGTTTTTTATGTGTTTTTATTTTTTGCTTATATAACGTAGTAAATGAATTTTTTTCTTTGTCCGCCTTTCTTCTTGTTGTGCTCCTTGGTCTTAATATAAATGACATTGCTAATGCTATTAAAAGTATTATTATTTCAATATAAAATAATGTTTGTATGCTAAAATTGAATAGGTTAAATGGTAATGCTATAATTTCAAAAATTGCAAACGTACCTATAAAGCCATTTACTATTATATTGAAAATATCATCATTTTTTCTTTTTAAAACTATTTTTATAAGAATTCCTATTCTATAAAATATTATCATTAAAATTGCTACTGCAAGTATGCATTTAAAGATTTGCATAAACTCTCATTCCTTCCTTGCTTCGCTTTCAAATTTCATCAATCTTGCTTTAATTTAGTTGCATTCTATATATTTTTATTTGTAGAAGACATTTCTATAACACATCTGCAAAGTCTTTTTTGTTTCTTTTGAATATTGAGTTCCCCCATAAAAATATTACAAGAGTTATAACCCAAAACACTATTGTATATATGCCAAAATCTTGTGTTACTATATTTCCTTCTATAAATACTTGCCTTAAGCCTGTTACCAAATATGTGAATGGTGTGCATTGCACTAATTTTAGTAATGTTGCATGTTCACTAAGCATTGCCAAATTCCATACTATTGGCGTAAACCAGAAAAACAATTGCATTACTATTCCAAGTAGATTTCCAAAGTCTGGAACTATTGTTGTAACAGCTGATGTAAACCTTGTAAATGCTATTATAAAGCAATATGTTGCAAATATAATGTAAATTAGCATTAGTACATTTGGAATATAGCCAAATACTATACACACAATTGTTGCAACTGCAACTAAAAACAATGCTACAAAGCTAGATGACACTATAGAAATACATGGTATTGTATCTACTGGAAATACTACTTTTTTTACCAAGTAGCTATAGTTTCTTATTGAATTACTTGCCATCATTATGCTATCGTTAAGCCACATCCACATTGCCATACCTGGTAAAAACCAAACAATATATGGGTCGTTTCCACTACTTCCAGTTTTTAATATGTATTGGAATACTATTACATATGTTGCCATAAATATAAATGGCTGTAAGAACCCCCATATACTTCCTAAACTTGTACTTGCAAATTTATTTTTAAAGTCACTCTTTCCAAGTTGCCACACCATTTTTCTGTTTTTTATTAATGCTTTTATAAATTCCATTATTTTCTCCCATCTGATTTTTTATCTTTATCATAATATTTTCATATATGGCTCTTATTTTAATAATCTTCATATACCTTTTATTTTAATAAATACGCCAAATACGAAATTAGAGGGAAATGAAAAATTAATATTTCTTTTAGCTTTCTTTTTCCTATCCCTTTAAAAGATAAATATTTATTATATTTTATAAAATGAATATTTAATATTTTAGTTTTTAATAAGTTTCTATAATATTCTATAACATTTTCTTCATCTTCATTTTTTCCTAAATTTAAACTATCTCTATATATTTTACACATTATCGCACCATCAAAGTATGCAGTTTTAATAACTCTTTCATTTCTGTAGTTCTTGTATGCACCATACGTTTTGCCATTTTCTTTTTTCCATTTAGACAGATTTTGTTTTAAACTTCTTCCTCCAAATTCGTTGTTTGTATGCAATCTATACCCAAATAGTGGCTCTTCTATACAGTATACTCCTTTTTGCTTTGAAGCTAAATACACATTTAGCCAGTCATGTGCCATTACTTGTGGTTTAAATGGCAACATTTGCTCTTTTATTTTTTTAGTAAATACTGTTGAGCAACCTATTGCTATATGCCTTGAAAATGCTAAAATATTGTTTACTCCATCTAATATAGGCATATTTTTGTAATGTAAGTAGCTTTCGTTTATAACTTGTCCATTTTCATCTATCTGCTTACAGTCACAATATACTAAATCTACATCTTCATCTTTTAATGCTTGCACACTTTTTTCAATTTTATTTTCATACCATATATCATCATGGTCCGCAAAAGAAATATACTTTGCATTTGATTTTGTTAACAAAAATTCAAAGTTTTTTAAATAACCTATATTTTTTTCATTATAATATACTGTTATTCTATTATCTTGTTTTTCATACTCTTGCAAAGTTTTTATTACATCTTCATTGCTCGAACAGTCATCACTTATTATTAAATGAATATTTTTATACGTTTGATTTAATATGCTATCAACTTGCAATTTTAGATATTCAATATTAGAATTATAAGTTGTAAGTAAAACATCTACTAAATCTTCTTCCATTTTTTAGTTCAACCCTTTCTTCGCTACCAAAGTAGCATAGGTATGAAATTTTAGTTTTTAAGCTTATATTCGTAATTATATATTTACTTTTTTATATATTAGTTGTTTTAGTTTTTGAATTTTATTTATCTTTAAACAAATCTTTTCCGTTTTTTATATAATCCCAACCTGAAAATACTGTTGCTATAACAGATATTATCAAGGCAACTGTTGTTACAATGTTTATTGTATATGTTACAGGTTCGTTTATAAGAATATTTGTTACTCTGCCACTAAATGCTGCACCAAATGCATTTACATCTATAAATGCTACTATTATTGCTAACATTTGTGTTACTGTTTTTAATTTTCCCCAAATACTTGCAGCTATGACTTTTCCTCCACTTTCTACAGCAATTAAACGGTAGCCAGATACCACAAATTCCCTAAATATTACAATTGCAGGAATCCATGCTGGCACTTTGCCCATTTCTACAAGTATTATCATTGCAACTATTACTAATATTTTGTCTGCTATTGGATCTAAAAACTTTCCAAAGTTTGTTATTTGATTTTTTGAACGTGCAATATATCCATCTAGCTTGTCTGTTATTGAAGCTATTACAAAAATTACGTCTAGTATTATTGCTGTGATTGGTATTCCAAGAAAATCTCCTTGTATATTAATAATTTGCATTATTATCATTACAAGTACTAATATTATTCTAAGAATTGTTAATTTGTTAGGTAAATTCATGCTTTCCTCCTTATATTTTATTTTTATTCTTTTGTTTAATTTAGATATGTGTATTATATAATGTTTTTCCTAAAAATGGAATAGTTTTCACTAAAAAAGCTAAACTAATAGGGACGTGGTTAAATAGTTTAGCACAAATTTAATTTTAAGTTAAACTATTAGGGACGGAGTTAAATAGTTTAGTTAAAATGAACTACTAAAATTAAATGCAAAACATTAATATATTATTTATTTAGTAACATTTTGTGGGGACCAGCAAATTATAGCTTGTAAAAAAATTTATTTTGTAAAACGTGTTTTACATAAATAAATTTTTAAACAAGCTATTATGCAGCTGGGAGTTACTAAATAAATAATATATTCATGTTTTGCAATATAGTAATTAAACCACTAAACTATTTAACTCCGTCCCTAATAGTTTACTTCTATTTTATAATTATTTATGTGCTAAACTATTTAACCCCGTCCCTATTAGTTTAGCACCTCGCTTAAAACTTTAGCCAAATATTTCATACTATTCAAACATTCATCCATAGTATTTCCTGTTGAGCCAACCTCTATTATGCTAGCACCTTTTGCCAAATGTTGGTTATACCTTGTATTTCGTAAAACTATAGATTTAAATAAGCCAGGATATAGTTCATTTGCTTTTTCTTGAATTTTTACAGCGAATTTTAAATTTTGAAGCCAATTTGGATGTTCTAACCCACCTCCATCTGTACCTATAACAAACATAAGTTGTGCTACATATTCATCTCCAATTTTTACTTTTGGTGCATATGAATAATCTCCTATAGCATCTCTATGTATATCAAATATTACGTCTGTATTCGGATTTTGTGAAAGTAGATTACTAACTGTTGTAAGTGACCTGTCATAAGAGCCGTTATATGCAGGATAATCATGGTATGTTACATCATGTATAACATTATAGTTATATGATTTTAATTGTTTTTCTAATTCTGTTCCTACTCTTACTACATTGAAGTTCAAGTCTGTTGTTCTATAGTTTCCTGTCGGTGTATATTCAAACCCTGGGCTTGACGTATAACTTTCGCATGTATGAGTATGAAATATCATTATATTGCTATTATTTACCGTTACATCAGGTGTTAGCATTTCTTCAGTTAAATTATATTCTGTACTATTTTTTATTTGCACCCCATGATATTGATTCGTATATTTATCTGGTACATTATTTGGTACTACTTCTGTACTTAACCCCACCTGCGCTTGTTCTACTTCTTCTTTATTAGTATCATTTATTTCATTGCCTTGTTGCTCATCATTTTGTACTAACATTCCATCCTTTAATTGTTCCTCACTTTTAGAATCTTTTAAAGCAAGACTTGTAAATATTTTTGTTTGCATATCCATAGCAACTTTTAGTGGTTCTATATTATCTATATCACTTTCTAAAACATCTTCTTCATTATTTACTGTTTTGCTATATTCTCTAATACCTGGAATCGAACCTTCTAAACATTCTTTTAAATTAATATTTTCTAAATATTTTGATAAATTTAAACCTAAGTTATCTATTTTTATGTTCTCTTTTTTATCATTAAAAAAATATTTAGTAATTATTAGTAATAAAATACATATTATTACTAACTTTACTAAATATCTTTTTATATCTTTTTTGGTTATAACTGTTAAATTTACCATATTTTTCTCCTTGTACAAAATACTATATTAAATATATGTATGTACAAGTTCATTTATTACATATATGCCAAATTAAAAAGTTTTTATTTTATAAACCACCTTTTTAATAATCTCTATTATTTAAATCTTTTATTTTTTCATAGTACTCATCAATTAGTATCTTTCTCTTTTCTTGATCCTTTTCCTCTAAAATTTTCATGTTTAAATATGATAAAAGAGAACTTTTTTGACTTTGTAACTCTTTTTTTACAAATTCAACTTTTGAATCTTCATTTATTATTTGTTTTGTATTTTCTCCTAAATGAATAGGTAAGTTAAAATCCCTTAACATAGTTTTATTCCCCCATTAAAATTCACAGGGGAAATAAATTCCCCCGCGATTTTGACAAGCTATATTAAATATATAGTCATTGATTTTGCATGCATAGGCCTATTATAAACATCCCATTCAGAGCGAGATAATTTAACTTTAGTTTTTAAAGGATCTCCATTATCCGCGTCTTCTACACAAATACTAGCATACATTGTGTACCATGCAGAATCTTCTGTGAGTACAATAATTTCATCAGCGTTTTCAGTATATATTAGCTCAAACAATGGCTTATTATATACATTATACATTGATATTTGATTTGCAGCTTCTACTATGTAACACTTTCTTTCTCTTAATTTTTCTCTACTCCTCGGTGACATTGTTACATTAAGCATATAAACCTCCTTGTCAAAACATGTTGCTTACTACGTCTTTTATTATAGCAAATAATAGCTCTTTTTTCAAGTCTTCTACTGCAATATCTATAACATTTACAATATTTAGGAATTTACTTAATCTATGTAATATATCTCTTTTCTTATTTAAACCTCATTTACACTATATAAACTACTTATAAAATGCTCTTTATTTGTTCTTTAGTTATACTTCCTTGTCTTAATATTTGAGGTATACCATCAATAACTTTAACAATAGTTGAACTAACTCCTAATTTACTTACTCCGCCATCAATAAAACAATCTACATCATTCTTAAATTCTTCTAGAATACTTTTTAGTTCTGTTCCACTTGGTTTACCAGAAATATTTGCACTTGGAGTAGCAATTGGTACATTAGCATATTCTACAAGTTTTCTCGCAATTTCTCCTTTTGGCATACGAATTCCTATAGTAGTTTGGTTAGCAGTTACAATATTAGGAACAATATCATTCTTATTTAGTATAATTGTAAGCGGACCAGGGAAAAAATTTTCCATTATTTTATATTCTATATCAGTTATATCTTTTGCAATTTTTTTTACCATTTTCATATTTGAAACTAAAACACTAATAGGTTTTTCCAAGCTTCTTTGCTTAACTTTATATAAGTGTTTTACCGCTTCTTCATTTAGTGCATTAACACCCATACCATAAACAGTTTCTGTTGGAAACACCACTATTTTGCCCTCTACTAAACTCCCTGCTACTTTTTCTAATTTTTTAAAATCAATATCTTTACTAAAATCTAAATACTTCTCCATTTTACTTTTATTCCTTTTACTCAAAAAGTTTTATCTTAATCTAGGTCTTAAGGTCAAATATATTGGTTGTTCTTCTTTTATTCTAGTTGAATTTCCATGACCTGGATACACAATTACATCATCTGGTAAAGTTACTAGTTTATTTGTAATAGATTTTATTATATCTTCAAAATTACCAGTTGGTAAATCCGTCCTTCCCCATGTTCCCTTAAATAAAGTATCTCCAGAAAAAAGAAGTTTTTCTTTTTCAGAATATAAACACGTTGAGCCAGCCGTATGACCAGGTGTATGAATTATCTTAAATTCAATATTTCCTAAATGTATTAAATCATTATCTTCTACTCTAGAATCTGCATCTACTATTAATCCATTTTGTTCCCAATTTGTAAAACTTACATTTGGATTGTATAAGCTTTCTTTATCTATTCTATGAATTAATATTTTCCCTTTTTTAGCTTCTTTAAGTTCTTTTACAGCACCTATATGATCTGCATGGCAATGGGTTAAATAAATATATTTTATTTCGTCAATTTTTAGTATATTTAGCATTTCTAGTATTTTATTTACTTCCCCTCCTGGGTCTACTACCATAGTTTCTTTTGTTTTTTCATCTACTACTATATAACAATTTGTAACTAACCCAATAGCTGAATCTACTTGTA